>CAKZKH010000089.1 GCA_937122485.1 uncultured bacterium
TCCACGCCAAAGTGCTGGCTCACGCGGCCCAAAAAGCTTTGCAGGTCGAAGCCGGGCAGGCTGTGGAGGACCCGGGGGGTGGGCCGGATCACGCACCCCGGCTCGGCCACGTTGACCAGGGTCACGGGAAGCGAGGTAAAGCTCTCGGGCCCCAGGGCTTTCCAGCCCTTGGTCAGGCATTCCTGCATGAACGCCTTGGCGGTTTCGAAGCGGTGGTGGCCGTCGGCGATGTAGAGTTCCTGGGCCTCGAACGCCTCCTGAACCTGCCGAACCGCCTGGGAGTCTGACACCAGCCAAACTTGGTGGAGGTTGGCGAAGTCGTCGTGGGCCTCAAGGTCGGGCTTGCGTGAACCCACGGCACTTTCCAGCACCCGGGTCACCCGCCGCTGGGGATCGCGGTACAGCAGAAAAATCTGCTCCAGGTGGGCTTCGGTGGCCCGGAAAAGCTTCATCCGGTCCTCTTTGGGGCCGCGCAGGGTGCGCTCGTGGGCCTTGGCCCCACTCTTTTCCAGGTCCAGAAGGCCGATCACCCCTTGCCGGATGGACCTTCGGCCCTCGTGGGTGAACGTCACTCGGTACAAGCAAAACCCGGGCTTGTCCTCGCGCAGGAGGACGCCCTGTTCCAGCCAAGAGCGCAGGAGCTCGGCCCGGCGGAGGTAATCGCCGTCGTCCCCGGGCGGGTTTTTGCCCCCGATGAGGCGGGCGTAGGAGGACGGCGAGCGGGCCAGATAACCTTCCATTTCCTTGGGGCCGATGCGGTCGTAGGGCTGCGTGACCACTCGAGAGAGATCGCCAACCTTGGCCAGGTTGTACCGCACAGCCCGGAAGGGATGAACCACAGCCATCCTACGCCCCCTTGGCGTGCTGAAGCAAAAGCTCCACGACCTCGTCGCCGATGCGGGCCTGGGCCTCGTGGGTTTGGGCGCCGATGTGGGGGGTCAGGGTCACCTTGGGGTGGCGGAGGAGGTCCATGTTCGTGGGCGGCTCGACGGCAAACACATCGAGACCGGCGCCAGCGAGCTTGCCGGACTGGAGGGCGTGAAGCAAGGCCTGCTCGTCGACCACTTCTCCCCGGGCACAGTTGATGAGATAGGCCCCGTCCTTCATCATGGCCAATTCCCGGGCGCCGATGACCGGGCCGGCGGGGTCCGGCGGCACATGCAAGGAAACGAAGTCCGCCCTCTGCAGCAGTTCCTCCCAGGACACCAGGGGCACCTCGGGGATGGGGGACTTCGTCACAAACTTGTCATAGGCCAGCACCTTCATGCCCAGGGCGAGGGCCCTCCGGGCCAGGGCCTGACCGATTCGGCCGATGCCCACGACCCCAAGGGTTTTGCCTTGGAGCTCAATCCCGTGGAAGGCCTTCTTGTCCCACTTGCCCTCCCGCAGGGACTGGGTGGCCTGGGGGACGGAGCGGGCCAGGGCAAACATGTGGGCCAAGGCCAGTTCCGCCACGGAATCGCTGCTGGCCTTGGGGGTGTTGAGGACCTTGATCCCCTTGGCCTGGGCGTGGTCGGCGTCGACGTTGTCCAATCCCACCCCAGCCCGGACGATGAGCTTGAGGCCCTTGGCCGCGTCGATGGCCCCCTTGCGGACTTTGGTGGCCGACCTTACCACGATTGCCTCGTATCCCTTGGCCAGCTCCTGCCCCAGATCCTCGGGGGACATCCCCGTGCGCACCATCACCTCGAGCCCCGACTTCCTCAGCTTCTCCAGCGCCTTCTCGTCGATCGGGTCGCAAATGAGCACTTTCATGGCGTTCTCCTACAGGCCCAACGTGGCGTTGATCGTGCCCAACAGACCGCGGATGTCCGGGACAGTCAAATCGCCCATGTGGGCGATTCGGAACGTCTTGCCCTTGATCTGCCCGTAGCCTTCGGAGATGAGCACCCCGTGTTCCTTGACCAGGGTGTCGCTCAGCTGGTCCACCGAGATGCTTCGGGTGTTGCTGATGCAGGTGACGGTCTTGGACCAGTAGCCCTTTTCCGGGTAGATGGCGAAGTGCTTGAGGGCCCAGTCCTGCACGATCTTGGCCATCTCCTCGTGTCGGGCGAAGCGGCGGTCCAGGCCTTCCTCGAACATGGCATCCAGCTGCACGTTGAGGGCGAACATGTGGGGGATGGAGGGGGTGGCGGGGGTTTGGTGGCGCTGGTGGTACTTGAGCATCTCCTGGAAGTTCCAGTAGTACGTGCGGGGGCCGACCTCCTTGGCCCGGGCCAGGGCGCGCTCGGAAACCGAGCACACCGTCAGCCCTGGAGGGAGGGCAAAACACTTCTGGACCCCAGCCAAGCACACGTCCACGCCCCACTTGTCCACTTCGATCTTCACACCCCCCATGGCCGAGACGGCATCCACCAAAAGCAGCACGTTGGGGAACTTCTTGATCACCTGGGCAATCTCGGCCAGGGGGTTGAGCAGGCCCGTGGAGGTCTCGTTGTAGGTCACAGCCACAGCATCGAACTCCCCGGAGGCGAGCTTTTCTTCCACCATCTCCGGCTTGATGGCCACGTTCCAGGGGGTGGTCAGCGCCTCGCAGGGAACCCCGCAGATCTTGGAAATCTCGTACCACCGCTCGCTGAACGCCCCGTTGACCGTGTGAAGGACCTTCTTCTTTACGCAGTTGAGGATTGAACCCTCCATCACGCCTGTGGAAGAAGACGTGAACAGGAACACCGGGTTTTGGGTGTAGAGGAGCTTCTGGAGCTTGGGCTGAACTTCCCCGTACAGTTCGGAGAACTCCGGGGCGCGGTGGTAGATTTGGGGTGTGGCCATGGCCTGGAGAACTTCTGGCCGCACTTCCGTTGGACCAGGAACAAACAGCTTACTGTGTGAGTTGGGCATCCAACCTCCTTGAGTTCGATCTTCTCCCAAATTTGGGAAGTCGCAAGTTCAGCGGGGACCGGCCCGGGTCAATCCCAAATTTCCGGCGAGGGCCAAGGCTTCCTGGTACTCCTCGGGGGTGATCCGGCGGCGCAGCTCGGGAAACGACCTCGCCTGGTGAGCTGGGTAGTACTGGGCCATCAGGTTCACGTAGGTGTTCCTCCCGATCTCTTCGGCCACGAACCTCAGGGCCTCCCCAGTTCCTGCCAACCCCTCGGGCAGCACAAGGTGGCGGATGAGAAGGCCCCGCACGGCCAGCCCGCCCTGCACCTGGAGGTCCCCCACCTGGCGGTGCATCTCCTTGAGGGCCTCCTTGGCCCGCTGGAAGTAGTCCGGGGCCCCGGCCAGCCTGTCGCTTACCTTCGGGTCGACAAACTTCAGGTCGGGCATGTAGATGTCCACCACCCCCTCCAGGAGCCTGAGGGCCTCCATGCTCTCGTACCCCCCGCAGTTCCATACCAAGGGAACCGCCAGTCCCTCTTCCCGGGCGTGCATCACGGCCTCCACAATCATCGGGGCCTGATGGGTGGGGGTCACCACGTTGATGTTTGGGCAGCCTGAGTCCTGAAGGTTCACCATCATCCGGGCCAGCTGGTCCACGGTGATTTCCTGTCCCTCCCCCAGTTGGGAGATTTCCGCGTTCTGGCAGAACACGCACCCCAAGTTGCACCCGGAGAAGAAGATCGTGCCCGAGCCCCCTTGGCCCACAAGCTCCCGCTCCTCCCCAAAGTGGGGGCCGAAGCTCGCTACCCACGGGCGTAGGCCGGCCCGGCACAGGCCCAGCTCTCCCCGATCCCGTCGCACTCCGCACGCCCGCGGGCACAGCCGACATGGCGAGGCAAGCTCGTACAGAGCCCGAACCCTCGCTTCCAGGACCCGCAGCGGGAGCTGGCGGTAGGCGGGCGAGCTCAACTTTTCCAGGGGAACCACCCCAGGGCCCCCAGGGTCCGATACAGAACGTTCAGGGGTAGGCCCATGACGTTGAAGAAATCCCCCTCGATGCGCTCCACAAACAGGGCGGCCTGGCCCTGGATCGCGTACGCCCCAGCCTTGTCCAGAACCGTCTCTTTTGCCAAGTACCAGTTGATTTCTTCCTCCCTGAGCTCCTTGAACTGAACGCGGGTTTCCACCAGGGCCACCCGCTCCTGTTGGCCCCGCAGCACCACCAGGCCGGTGAACACAGAGTGCCACCCCCCTGCGAGTTCCCGCAGGATCTGGGCGGCCTCCTCCCGGTCTCGGGGCTTGCCGTACGCCCTGCCGTTGCGGAACACCCCCGTGTCGGCAGCGATGACCACGGCTTGAGGGAACTGGCCCAAGGCGAACGCGGCCTTGCCCCGCGCCACGGCCACCAAGTCCCCGGGGGCGTGGATATCGTCCTCCGTGCCTTTGGGAGGGACGACGAGGAAATGGGGGGTGATCAAGCGGAGGAGCTCGATCCTCCGCGGAGATGTGGACGCCAGCACGAGCGGTTGCGGACTAGCTCCGCCAATCTCATAATCCTTGGCCATGGACATCATTTTCAGCGAGCGGTGCCTGGAGTACCACACCCTGGGCCATCCCGAGGGGCCAGCCCGGGTTCGCCTCCTTCAGGAGCACCTCGCTCGCCAGGGGTTCACCTTCCTCGAACCCCAGGCTGCCCAGGACGCTGACCTCCTTCGGGTCCACTCCCCAGCCCACCTTGTCCGTGTTCGGGAAGGGAATTTCCACGATCCGGACTGTCCGCGGTACCCCAACATCGACTTCTATGCCCGCCTCGCCGCCGGGGGGGCCCTCCTCGCTCAGTCCCGTCGGGGCTTCTCCATTCTTCGTCCCCCCGGACACCATGCAGGGAAGGACTTTCTTGGGGGCTTCTGCTACTTCAACAACGTCGCGGTGGCGGTGCGCTCGTCTGGGAAGCGCACCCTCATTGTGGACATCGACGGCCATCATGGAAACGGGACCGAGGAGATCTTCTACGGGGACCCGCAGGTCACCTACGTGAGCTTGCACCGGATCTACAACTATCCCGGTACGGGTCAGGCCTCGCGGGGCAACTGCCTCAACTTCCCCCTCCCACCTCGGTGTGGGAAGGGGCTGTACCTGGAGACCTTGGAGACGGCGCTGGCCCAAGCCGGAGGAGGATTTGAGGAGCTGGCCATATCCGCGGGGTTTGACACCTACAAGGAGGACCCTCTGGCGTCCCTGGGCTTGGAGGTGGACGCTTTTTACGATATCGGGTGCATGTTGGGCGAGGTGGGGGTCCCCACCTTTGCTGTCCTGGAAGGGGGGTACATCCCGGAGATCATGGGCCCGGCCTGCGAGGCCCTTATCCGGGGCCTGAGCGACGGAGCCCGGTTTTCCTCTTCCCCTGTGTCTTGAGCTCCTCTTTGCCGGTCGCGAAAGCGCTGGGCTATAATCCTCCGCCATGCGCACTCTTGGAATCCTTTCTCTGGTTCTTTCCTTTTGCCTAGGGGGTGCGGGGGCAGCCCTGCGGGTCTCCCTCCCTCCTTCGTTCGGTGCAGTGCCCATTGTGCTGAGCGCGGCCTGGAACCTGTTCGCCGAGGAGGGGGTGGAGGTGGAGATGGTCCCCCTTCCGGCCCAAAGGGACCGCTTGTTGGCCTTTCAGGCTGGCCAGATTGACGCCTTCGTCACCGACCTCACCGGCGCTCTTCTTCTGGTGAGTTCCATGCCCACCGAGGCCGTAATTGCTGGGTCGGTGTTCAGCGCCCAGGGACCCCGGGCGCACGTGGCCCTGATCACCCCACCAGGGTACTCCCGCATCTCCACTTGGGAGGAGTTAGCGGCCCGGGTGCGCAAGGGTGACCGGGTGCAGATCGCCGTGCCCCGCCAGTCGGACTTGGAGTTCGCGTTGGACGAGCTGTTTTTCAAAAGCGGCCTGACGTTCCGCCCCGAGGGGTACATCGGTCAAGACAACATGCTGACCAACGCTTCGTGGACGCTGTTCGGGATGGTCACAGCTGCTGCCCTACCTCAACCCTATGTGGACTACATCCTCAACTACGACTTCCCAGGGAAGCCGGCCCTTGTGGTGCTGGCGGAGATCGATTCCCAGGATGTCCCTCCGGAGGTGATCGTTTTTCGCCGCACGGCCCTCAACCGCAACGGGGCTGCGGCGGCCGCCTTCTTCCGGGCCATCCGCCGCGCCGCGGTCCGCTTGAACGAGATGGAGCGGGACGAACTGGTCGCCACGGGCTTACCTGTGGCCGTTCAACTGTTCTTCCCGGGGGCAGGTCCTGACCCAGCCAAGCCCGAGGAATGGGCCCGGGTGGAGGCCGCGATCGCCGCCATCGTTCTTCCCCGCTTCCCTGAACCGGCCCCTGTCGACCCCACGATGTTCGACCGGGTGGTCAGTTGGGCCAGGCGCAAAGGGTACTTGCGGGCGGCCTTGAGCTACGCCCAGGTGACGACCCCTCCCCCCGGATGATTGAGCTAGCGGAGTTGTCGATCGCCTACGGGCGGGGACCGTCCAAGGTTTCCGCTGCCGAGGGCTTGTCCCTCTTCGTGGACAGCTACGAGCTCGTGGCGGTGGTGGGACCGTCCGGGTGCGGGAAAACGAGCGTACTGATGGTGTTGGCCGGCCTGCTCCGCCCCTCCCAGGGCCAGGCCCGCATCTATGGCGAGGAAGTGCGGGGGATCCGGCGGGACGTGGCCCTCATTCTTCAGGATGCCGGGCTTCTCCCGTGGAAGACGGTGTGGCAGAACGCTGAACTGGCCCTGCGCATCCAGGGACAGAAAGACTCCAGGGAGCGGGTGGACGAAGTGTTGCACCAGCTTGGCCTCACCGGCTTTGAGAGCCGCTTCCCAGGCGAGCTTTCCGAAGGGATGAAGCGGCGGGTGGGGATCGCCCGGGCCTTGGCTCTCCAGCCCCGGGTGCTGCTCATGGACGAACCGATGGCCAACCTCGACTCCCTGACCCGCGAGCACATCCAGAACCTGATCCTCACCTTGTGGAGGGAGATGGGGTTCACCGGGCTTCTCGTGACCCACGATATGGAGGAGGCGGTGTTTCTCGGGCAACGCATCGCGGTGTTCTCCCCGCGGCCAGCCCGTGTGGTGGAGATTGTGGACAACCCCGGCATGGGCACCGTGGAGTACCGGGGCACGCCGGAGTTCATGGCCAAGGTGGCCCACCTGCGCGAGGTTCTGGGAGGATCTTCGTGAGGTCCGCCCTTTCCAGTACTGTGCGCTGGGTGTTGTTGTACCTTCTGGCCCTGGGTGTGGTCATCGGCGGTTGGGGAGGGATTTGTGCCCTGCTCGTGTGGGTGCGGGGCCGGCCTGTGCTGCCCACGCCGGGAGAGACGTTCACGGCCGCGTGGGAGAACCTGCCCGTTCTCGCCCAAGCTTTTGGAACCTCGGCCTTGCGGTTCCTCATCGCCCTGGTAGTCTCTTTCCTTCTCGGGCTTCCGTTGGGGCTGGCCATTGGATTTGAGCGGAGGCTGGACACGTTCTTGTCCCCGCTCATCTACATTCTCTATCCCATGCCCCCGGTGGCCCTCCTCCTCTTCCTGTACTTGGCCTTCGGTCTGGGGGAGGTGGTGCGGCTGGTGGTGGTGGTGATCGCCCTGTTTTTCCAGGTGGTGGTGGCCGCTCAAGGTGCGGCCAAGTACATCACGCCTTCCCATGTGGCGGCCGTCCGCTCGGCCGGAGCCACAAGGCTCCAGCTGTATCGCCACGTGGTGCTGCCCGCCACCTTGCCCAACGTGCTCACCGCGGCCCGTGTTTCGGTGGGATTGGGAATCACCATGCTGTACATCGCGGAAACCAAGCTGGGGGTGCTTCTGGGCCCCGAGGCCGGCCTTGGCCGGTTGATCGAGTACTACACCTTCCGGGGGGACATCTCCCTGGCCGGTGTGGTGGGCCTGGCCCTCCTCGGCCTTCTGTTCTATGCCCTGCTGGAACTGCTGGAGCGCTCCTTGTGCCGATGGAAGTTCGTGGGGGCCCAACGTGGCCGGTGAGGAAGTCCTCTTCATCTACCACCCCAGGAGGCCTCAGGGCCAGGTTCTGGCCGAACAGGGAGCCCGCTGGTGCGCGGAGAGAGCTCAACCCGCCTCCACCCTCGCCCTGGGTCAACCCATTCCCGGGTCGCCCCGGCTTGTGGTCTCCCTGGGCGGAGACGGGACCCTTCTCCGTGTGGCTGCCGCCCTCTATCCCCGGGAGCTCCCCATCCTCCCCGTCAACGTGGGGGGATTGGGGTTTCTCACCGCCTGTGAGGCCGCGGGGCTAACGGACGCCTTGGAGGCTTACCTCTCAGGGCAGTTGTGGGTGGACAGTCGCTCGCGCGTTACAGCCTCCCTCCAGGGAAAGCCCCTGGGTACAGCCCTGAACGAGGTCACGGTGCGGCCCACGACAGGGTTTCGGGCAGCCCGGCTCGAGGTCCGCGTTCAGGGGGAGAAGATCCTTTCTCTTGTCGGGGACGGCTTTGTTGTCGCCACCCCCACCGGGAGCACGGCCTATGCCCTGGCCGCAGGAGGGCCCATCGTCGATTCCGCCGTGGAGGGTTTGGTGCTGGCCCCCATCGCCCCGCACGCCCTGGGCACCCGGGCGTTGGTCGTTTGCCCCACGGAGGTGGATGTGGTTGCCCATTCCCCGCTGGGCGTCTACCTGGACGGGGAGGAGGCGGGTCGGATCGAGCCGGGACAGTCCGTGACGATTCACGAAGCGCCGCACAAAACCGTGTTGGTGAGGCCGCGGGCGGGCGGGTTGGCGGACAGGCTGCGCCGGCTGGGCTGGCCAACCTAGGAAAGGAGGAGCTGTGCAGATTGAGGATCTGTTGGAGGCGGCACTGGGGGCCGAGGGGCCCGAGGAAATCGAGGTTGTGGCCGTTCGGGACCGGGAGGAGCTGACCCGCTTTACGGGTTGTCAAATCCACCAAAACGTCGCTTCCCTGGACACGACGGTTTTTGTGCGGGCCTGGGCTGATGGGAAGGCCGGGGTGGCGCAAACGAATGAGCTAACCAAACGGGGCCTTGTTCGCGCGGTGAAGGCCGCCTTGGCTGTGGCGCAGGCCCAGACCCGGCCAGCCGGGTTCGAGCCCCCCACCCCCAAGAAGCCCAAGGCCGTCCAGGCCTTCGATGAGGCCACCTGGAAGGCCACACCCAAGGAGCGGGCTCGCCTGGTGGCCAAGGCCGTGACCCCCGCAAAAAAACTGGGCTTCAACGCTTCCGGTTCCCTTTCCACCGGGGGAAGAGAACTGTGGATCCGCTCCACCAAGGGGGTGGACGTCCACTTCCGCTCCACCTCTTGCTCGTTTGTCACCGTGGTGTTGGGAAAGAGCGGAGGGTCGGGCTATGCCGAGTTTTCCAGCCTCCGCCTGAAGGAATTCGATCCTGAGGCCACGGCCGAGCGGGCCCTCCGCAAGGCCCAGGCCTCGGAGAAGCGCCTGGCCCTGGAACCAGGGGAGTACACCGTGGTCTTGGAGGAGCCGGCTGTGGCTACGTTGCTGAGCATGCTGTCCTCCATGGGCTTTTCCGCCCGAGCCCTTCTAGAGAAGCGTAGTTTCTTCTGCGATAGGCTCGGCCAGAAGTTGGTCTCCGACCTGGTCACCGTGTACGACGATGCCCATCACGCCAAGACGTTGCCCTTGCCGTTTGACTTTGAAGGCGTCCCCAAGGAGAAGGTGTACTTCTTCCGCCGAGGCGTGGCCGAGGGCGTGGTGTACGACACGCGAACGGCGACCCTGGCCAAGGTGAAATCCACCGGCCACGCCCTTCCCCCACCGGCGGCGGGGTGGTCGCCCATGCCCCTCCATCTTGTCATGGACCCGGGGGCCGCCAGCGACGAGGACCTCGTCCGCGGGGTCAAGCGGGGGCTGCTTGTGACCCGCTTCCACTACGCCCGGCCAGTAGACCCCATGCGGGGTCTGATGACGATGATGACCCGCGACGGCACATTCCTCATCGAGGACGGGAGGGTGGGGGGAGCGGTGGAAGACATGCGGGTCACGGAGTCGGGCCTGCGAGCCCTATCGCTCGTGGAGGCGGTGGGACGGGAACAGGCCCTCATCACAGGAGATGGATTCGGGGCCACGTTGGTGCCCAAGCTGCGCATCAGCAAGTTCGCCTTCACCGGGCGAACGGAAAGGATCTGAGATGGGAGCGCTGGGGGACCTGCGGGAGTACGTGCGGGAGATCGGCGAGCTTCACGGGGCCACGGCCTTGGCGGCCTGGGACCAGCGGACGCACATGCCGGACAAGGGGGCGGAAGCCCGGGCCAAGGTCCTCGGTCGGCTGGAGCGAATGGCCTTTGAGCGCACGATCTCCGACCGCATGGGCGAGCTCCTTGCTCGGGCGGAGGCCGAAGCCCAGGGAGCTTCGGTGGTGGACCAGGCCCTGGTGCGGGAGTGGAAGCGGCGGTACACGCGGTACAAGGCTGTTCCTCCCGACTTCTACCAGAAGTTCGTGGAGACCTGCACCCGAGCCGAGGTCGTGTGGGAGAAGGCCAAAGCCGCGTCCGATTTCCCCATGTTCCGGCCCCACCTGGCCGAAGTGGTGGACATGGTTCGCGAGCTGGCCCGGTTCATCGGGTACAAGGACAGCCCGTACAACGCCCTGGTGGAGGAGTTCGAGCCGGGGATGACGGCGGACAAGCTCCGTCAGGTGCTTGGTGGGCTCCGCGAAGAACTTGTGCCGTTCCTCAAGGAACTCACGGACCGGGGCCGCCCCCCCGAGCCCCTGCCCCCAGGGAAGTTCCCTGTGGAGAGCCAGCGGGCCCTGTGCCGGGAGGCCCTCCAGGCCATCGGTTACGACTTCGCCGCCGGAAGGCTCGACGACTCGGTGCATCCGTTCACCATCGGCATCGGCCCGGGTGACACCCGGGTCACCAACCGCTACCGGGAGGATGACCCCCTCCCCGCGCTGTTCGGAGCCCTCCACGAAGGTGGACATGCCCTGTACGACCAGGGAATCGCCCCTGAACTCGCTTGGAGCGGACTGGACGGGGGAGCCTCGTTCGGAATCCACGAGTCCCAATCGCGCTTTTGGGAAAACCAGATCGGGCGGAGTCTAGCCTTCTGGCGGTTTTTCCGCTCCAAGGTGGTTCGGCGGTTCAGGTCCCTGGCCAAGCTCACCGCCGAGGATTTCTGGCGGGCAGCAAACCACGCCCAGCCCGGATTCATCCGGGTGGACGCCGACGAGGTCACCTACAACCTCCACATCTGCCTGCGGTTCGAGTTGGAGCTGGACCTCATCGAGGGCCGACTGAAGGTGGAGGACCTCCCCGAACAATGGAACCGAGCCATGAAGGACTACCTGGGCATCGTCCCCCCCGACGACCGCCGGGGCGTGCTCCAGGACGTGCACTGGTCAGGGGGAAGCTTCGGGTACTTCCCCTCTTACACCCTAGGGAACCTGTACGCCGCCCAGTTCACCCACGCCGCGATCCAGGACATCCCCGAGTTCTGGGACTTGGCGATCTCCAGCAACTTCACCCCCATCCTGTCCTGGCTCAGGGAGAAGATCCACCGGCACGGCAGGGTGTACCTGCCCGAAGACCTGGCTCGGGCTGTGACCGGGCAAGGCCTCAGCCCCCGCCCGTTCCTTCAGTATGTGAAGGAGAAGTACCGCGCCGTCTACGATCTCGCATAGGAAAAGCGTTTTCTAGGGGTGCCCGGCCCAGGGGATGCAGGTAAACTCTTCCCCGATGGGCCGGGTTGCGGTTGGCGGCAAGTTCCAGCTCAAGACGAAGCTCAGGCCCCAGGGGGACCAACCCAAGGCCATTGAGGGGCTCACCGAGGGCCTTCTGCGGGGCCTGCGCTACCAGACGCTTCTGGGGGCCACGGGGACAGGCAAGACGTTCACCATCGCTCACGTCATTCAGAATGTGCAGAAGCCCACCTTGGTGATTGCCCACAACAAGACCCTCACCGCCCAACTCTACGGGGAGTTCCGCGAGCTTTTTCCCGACAACGCCGTGCACTACTTCGTGTCCTACTACGACTACTACCAACCCGAGGCCTACATCCCCCAGACGGACACTTACATCGAAAAGGACGCCCAGATCAACGAGGAGATCGACCGGCTGAGGCACGCGGCCACAGCCAGCCTCCTTGAGCGGCGGGACGTGATCATCGTGGCCTCGGTGTCCTGCATCTACGGCTTGGGGTCACCCCAGGACTACGCGGCGATGTCCCTCTCCCTCCGGAGGGAACAAGAGGTTGACCTGGACGAGGTCCTTCGCAAGTTGGTGACGCTCCAGTACCGCCGCAACGAGCTGGCGTTCGAGCGGGCCTCCTTTCGTCTGCGCGGAGACGTCCTGGAGATCATCCCCGCTTCCGAGGAGGTGGGTTTCCGCATCGAGTGGTTTGGGGACACCATCGAACGGATCACCACCATCGACCCCCTCACCGGAGAGACCCTGGGCCATCCCGATTCCGTGACGATTGCTCCCGCCACCCACTACGTGACCCCGGAGGAACGGCTGCGCCAAGCCGTGGTGGGGATCCAGGAGGAGCTGGAGGAGCGGCTGAATGAGCTCCGGGCCGGGGGAAAGCTGTTGGAGGCCCAGCGGCTGGAGCAGCGCACGCTGTTCGACCTGGAAATGCTGCGGGAGATGGGGTACTGCCCAGGGATCGAGAACTACTCCCGCTACCTCGACGGCCGAGCCCCGGGGGAGCCACCTTGGACCCTCATCGACTACTTCCCGGCCGACTTTCTCGTGGTCATCGACGAATCCCACCAAACGGTGCCCCAAATCCATGGGATGTACCACGGGGACCGCTCCCGCAAGGAGACCCTGGTGGAGTACGGGTTCCGCCTGCCGTCGGCCCTGGACAACCGGCCGCTCACGTTCGAGGAGTTTGAGGCCCGCCTGAACCAGGTCATCTTCATGTCGGCCACCCCGGGTCCCCACGAACGCAGGGTCTCCGAGAAGATCGTGGAACAGATCGTGCGCCCCACGGGTCTGGTGGACCCCGCGTTGGAGGTGCACCCCGTGCAGGGTCAGATCGACCACCTCCTCGGGGAGCTGCGCAAGGTGGTGGAGCGGGGCGAGCGGGCCTTGGTGACCACGCTAACCAAGCGCATGGCCGAGGACCTCACGGACTACCTGGTGGAGCTGGGGTTTCGTTCTCGGTACCTGCACTCCGAAATCGAGACCCTGGATCGGGTGGAGATCTTGCGCGACTTGCGCTTGGGCAAGTTCGACATCCTGGTGGGGATCAACCTCCTGCGGGAGGGGCTGGATCTCCCCGAGGTTTCGCTTGTGGCCATCCTCGACGCCGACAAGGAAGGTTTCTTGCGTTCGGCCACTTCCCTCATCCAGACGATTGGCCGGGCGGCCCGGAACGTGCGGGGCAAGGTCATCTTGTACGCCGACGAACACACCCAGGCCATCCGCGACGCGGTGGAGGAAACCAACCGCCGGAGAAAGATCCAAATGGACTACAACCTCAAGCACGGGATCACCCCGGAGACGGTGCAGAAGGAAGTGCGGGACATCTTGGGGGACCTCCACGGCGGCCGGGTGGAGCCGGTGAGCGTGCCCAAGGCCCCGGAGCGGCTGTCCAAGGAGGAGATCGCCGAGCTCATTCGCAGGCTGGAGCGGGAGATGAAAAAGGCAGCCGAAGCGCTGGAGTTCGAGCTCGCCGCGGCCTACCGGGACAAAATGCGCGAGCTGCGCAAACTCTTGTGATTCAAGTGAGGAGGAGGCTGAGGGCCATGGCGGCCATGCCCCCCACAAGCCCCAGAAGGCTGTCGTGGCCCTGGCCGTAGGCCCGGCTGGCCGGCAACAGCTCGTCTAAGCTGATGTACACCATGATCCCCGCCACCCCGGCAAACAGAAAGCCCATCACCTGAGGCGGGAGGAGCTCCGCACGACCATAGGCGAGCTTCAGCCCCACCCAAGCCAGCCCCGCCCCAAGGGGCTCGGCCAGCCCGCTCAAGAATGAATAGCCCAGGGCTTTGGCGCGGCTGCCGGTGGCGTAGTAGATGGGGACTGCCACGCTGATCCCCTCAGGGATATTGTGGAGGGCGACGGCCACGGCGATGGCCACGCCCAGGCGCAGGTCCCGCAGGGCGCCCACAAACGTCGCCAGCCCCTCGGGAAAGTTGTGGATCCCAATGGCCGCGGCGGCGAGGATCCCCATCCGCATGAGCCGGGTCGAAGAGGGCAGGGGGGCCCGGCCCGCCAGCCCTGCCGTCTCCTCTTTGGTCGGGACCTGGTGGGGGTTCTCCGGGCTGGGAATCAAAGCATCGATCAGGGCAATGAGGGCAATCCCAGCAAAGAACACAAGCACGTTGAGCCAGACCCCCAGCCGAGCGCCATACCCCTCCACCAAGGCCTCCTCGGCCTGAACAAAAATGCCCACAAACGAGATGTAGAGCATGACTCCGGCGGAAAAACCTGTGGAGACCGAGAGGAACCGGTAGTTGTCCCTGCGAACAAAGAAGGCCACCAGGCTGCCCAGACCTGTGGCCAGCCCAGCCAAAGCCGTCAACCCCAAGGCCAAGACCGCTTCGGACACAGACCCTCCTGCGAACGCGGAGTATACGGCCCCAGGGGGTTTTGTCCCATGCGAAAAGCGTGAAAGCCCCAGTCCAACCGGCTTCCCAGACTTGGCCCAGAGGCTCAGCCAACGAGTTGGACCCAGGAGATGTCCTCGTCGCGGTCTTTGGCTTTCTCAGGGCCTTTCTCCCCTTTTGGGCGGCGGATCGCCAAAACCTACTCCGTGGGTGCGAAGTGCGCCGGTGGAGAGAACTCGTAAACCTTCCACGTGCTCCAAGGGAGGATCGTTGCCGTACCGAGCTTCACCCATCCCGAAGCACCCAGGGGATTGCCGTCGTGGGCTAGCGAGGCCCCCCGCTTTGGAAGATGTACCTCCGCCGCTGAACCCCCGAGGGGGTTTCCTCGTTGCTCAAACGAATCCGGAGCTTCTCCAAGGTGACGCCCCGGGTCTAGACGTGGTAGACCGCGCAGTCCCAAGTGTGCTACAGGTCCACCGCGTAGGTGGGCCCGCAGTCCGCCAACGCATGGGCAATGGTGATCTCTCCGGAGCTCTCCGCGCCGAGGTTAGCATCATTGGGATCGGTTCCGGTGCTGGCGAAAAGGTGGCTTCCGGGAACGGTGAAGTACCCAGGCCCGGCCGGCCCAGAGTCATAGACCGCCGTCACAACCACAGGGGGGAGAGCTGGTGACACTCCTCACCTGGAACGACTCGACGCCCAGGGGGCCCCTCCCTGATTGTTCACGTTGCCCACGTAGGTCCCGGCCGCCAACTTGCCCGAAGACACCCCCACCGTCCAGGGCGCCAGGACCTCAAGACAAAACGGTTTGTCATTCGTTTGCGTCCTTCGGGCAACTATCGTGGTCCCAGTCGGTACGAGAAGTGGGGAAGCGTGGGGCAGCTTGGGCCTCACCGCCCACAGATCTCCACGACAACCGTGTCCTTCGTGGTAGGACTGGCCGGGACTCGATCGACCCGTCTTGCGCCGATCCCACAAACAGCCGCAGAGCCGCAGAACTGAAGGCCATCACCGAACTTGCCGAGGCGCCATTTCGAGCCATGAGAATCAGCTCCTTTCTCGCCGCTGAGCAGCATCGTAGCCTGGGCCGCCTAGGTGCTAGCCGATGTCTCCCCTCCCCCGGGAAGGTCACGATTTCGGGCCGTCGGACGAAGTGACCCTTCCCAGGTAGGGCCTCTCGTCAGGCCGGCTTGCGCACCCGCACGTGGAAAAAGTACGGTACCACTTGAGCGTCCTGAATATGAGGGCAGGCCCCCACGTCCTCCTCGCGGGGGCAGGGCTCGCTCAGCCGCTCGACGATGAAGCCCCCCTCAATCAGCAAGTTGATCCACTTGCTCAACGGGCGGGTAAACCGAGGGACCTTGAACTTGCGCACCGCACCGCGAACCTCCGGCGGCGCGGCGCTAAACGTCCACTCCTCCACGTTGCCCCTTAGCTCTTGGAAGTAGCCCCCGACCTCGTAGGCGTAGGTTCGTCCATCCTGGCCGCGCAGGTTGCGCCGGTGCGGCACATCCAAGAATGGGTGGGTGATCGAGAATTGAAAGAACCCGGCAGGGACAAGGACCCGGTGGACCTCGGCCACGACCCGTTCCACCTCGGGCATGTCCATCAGGCTCATGAACGCCACGACGAAGTCGAAGCTCCCTTGGGCAAAGGGAAGAGTCAGGGCGCTTCCTTCCACATAGGTGATCCCCAGGGGATCAAGCTCCTCGGCCTCGCGGGCATGGCGAATGAAGGTGGGGGCAATGTCTAGCCCAGTCATCCTCGCGCCGAGCTTGGCCAAGAGCCTTGTGTTGTGGCCCTCCCCGCAGCCCAAGTCCAGGCCGCGCAGGCCTTGGACGTCGGGCAGCATGGCGAGAAACGCCGGGGTGTTGAGGAAGTCGCGGTAGATGTCGTACCCTGCCCGGGAGAGACGAGTCCACACTTCCGCGTTCTCGTCCCAACACCTCCCCACCTCCCGGTCGTTCATGGCTTGCACATTCTAGCGGGGACTTCCCTTGCCGGCAGAAGCCGTTCCATGGGTGTTTCGAGCCGATTGAGGCCCCCGGCGGGACCTAGCCGGCCGTGTGGCTTAGCAGGTGAGGTGGAGGAGGGCGCAGACCCTCTTTCGAGGGGCGAGCTCGTTGTAGGCGTCCACCGCCTCCCCGGTTCTCAAGACGTCCAGCTCGATCCCGCGGTCCCGCACCAGCCGCTCGGCCTCGGGCGTAACCCGGAGAAGCCCTGTGTAACCCGTGCCCACGATCAGCACCTGGGGGCCTTCGGCCAACACGCCAGCAAGGTCCTCGGAGTACACCCTGTGCCCCTCCTTGCGGCGCCAGGCCCGGACCTCCTGGAGGAGGATTTCCAGGTCCTGCTCGTAGGGAACCCCGTCCACCTCGATCCGACCAAAGTGGTACTTTCCCAGGCGCATCATCACCACCACCGCAATTGAATGATAGCGCTCAGGCATACCAAGTGGAAGCTGGCCCCAGGCTTAGCTGGCCACAGGCCAACCAAGTGCCCGGTGCTTGCCGCGAGCCTCTGCGTAGGCCAATAGGCCAAAAGGTGTACACTCTGCCACTTCCCAAGTGGAGGTGAGGTCCTATGCAGAGCGCGAAAAGGAGAACGTGGCCCTTGCGCTCAGCCTTCTAGGTGCGTGGACTGCGGGGGCGGTGGGACAGGTAAGACAACTCACCACCTGGCCTCTTCCTAGCACCAAAGCCCTTCCTTACGGGATCGCTGCGGCCGAGGACGGCAAGGTGTACTTCACCGAGTTCCGCCTGAACAAGGTGGCTCAACTGGACCCGGGCACGAACGAAATCCGTGAGCGGACGGTCGGCCAAGGTCCAGCCGGTTTGGTCCTGGGCGAATCTGGCTCCATGTTCCTGACCCTTGCCTTGGACAACGCTGTGCAGTTCCTCGTGTTCATCGGGGGGTCGGCCTCTTGGTCTGTCCCCACACCGGCAAGCTGGCCGCACAAGCTCGTGGCGGCGCCCACCGGGCCCGGCAAGGTCAACCTGTGGTTCAGCGAGCGGGAAACGTACAAGGTGGCGCGGTTCGCCCCCGCTCAAGTGCTCGTCACCCTGCCCCTCATCGTCTCCCCCGCGACCACGGTGGAACCGGCCGTGGCCCAACTGGAACCCACGGTCACCACCGTGTCAGCGGAGTTCTACCCGGGGAACCCCATGCTTCCCCCACCCATCGCCCTCCTTACCTCCGCGACCAGTGGACCGTTCACGGAGTGGGCTTCGATGATCGCCGATAAGTACGTGGAGCGGGTGGCCGTGGCGCCGGACGGCCGAATCTGGTTCACCCAGGGCATGGCCCCCCTTTCCGTCTTGGACCCTGAAACGAGCACCGTGCTCCTCTACGGAATCCCTCCGGGAACGAGCGCCTTGGGCATCACCGTGGCGCCGGATGGGTGGGTGTGGTTCACGGACACGGCCCGGGCCTCCATCGGCGTTCTTGATCCTGCGACCTCGAACATCCGCCTGTGGCCCATTCCCGGCGGCCACCAACCCTTTGAGATCCTGCTCGACGACGCAGGCAACGTGTGGTTCACCGACCGCGAAGCGGACATGATCGGTTACCTCAATCCCACCACGAACGAAATCGTCACCTATACCCTGCCATCGGGCTGCCATCCGCTCCTCTTCGCCTTTGACGTCCAGGGGAACGTGTGGTTCACGGCGGAACGGGGGAACTTCGTGGGCCGCCTCTCCCTCGTTCCAGTGCTGGGGGAACCCCCTGTCGCCCCTGGAGCGGGGTTCACGTTCACAGGCTACGCGCTCAGCCAAAGGAACGATCTAGCTCAAGTCACCTTCTCCTACTTGTACGACGGGAGCGCGGGGCTTCCCGTTTTCCTCGCCGTGGAGGTGCTGGCCGGTGGTGCCCCTCTCGCCGGCTTCGTTTCCGATCCCCCCTACGTACAGGTTAGTGGCCCAGGGACTGGCCAGGCCAACTTCAAGCTGCGCTACACCGGTCCTGTTCCGAGAACTTCAGACGCCATCCGGTTCGTTGCAGCTCGGACACCCGGAGGACCCCCGATCGCCGTTTTGGTTGTGGAATTCCCCACCACCTGGGTCCGTTAGGAAGTTTTCACAGGCAGAAGGCCTCCGTCCCCGCGACGGAGGCCTTTCTCTGCCCACGAGAAGCCTGGCCCCAACCGGTGATTGACCGCTGGGAGCGCGATTGTGGGAACTGGGTTTGAGATTCCAAAGGAAAAGCTTACAGGAAGGGACTTTGCTCGTGCTTGCCAACGCACCCCATTTCGCTCTATAGTTGTAGTTTTTCAGTCCCCTCAAAGGGGGAAGGAGGCGGTACCTATGTCGAGTGGAGCCAGGAAGTTCGCCGCGCTGGGTTTGGTCCTATTGGCTTGCTTGTTTCCGAGCCTCGGCCAAGCCCCGGCGTACCAACCGTACCTCCAGGATGTAGCGGCTTTGGCGCAGGCCCAGGCCACGGCTGCGGCCCAAGCCGCGGCCCAGGCCCAAGCTGCGGCCACAGAAGCCCAGAAACTGCTGGACGGCCTCAGTGTTGCGTCCCTCGTGGCAGCCGCCACTTCGGCCAATGCCGATGTTCAAGTCGCAGTCCAGGCCATTGCCCAAGCCGTGGCCAGGGCTGAGGCCGAGGCCAGAGCGAATGCCACCGCTTGTGCCGCCGCTGTGGCCAAAGCCCAAGCCAGTGCTCAGGCCTGCGCCGCTGCCGCGGCCAAGGCCCAGGCCAGCGCTCAAGCGTTCGCCACGGCCTGCGCCCAGGCGCAGGCCCAAGCTTCCGCTTCGGCCACAGCCTGCGCGGAGGCCGAGGCGGAGGCCGCCGCCGCGATCGCCGCGGTGGCCAAGTCCATCGCCGCAGCCCAAGCCGAGGCCGAGGCCAGTGCCCAAGCCTGCGCGCTTGCTGTCGCCGAAGTGAAGGCTTATGCGGCGGCGATTGCCGAGGCCCTGGCCAAGGCCGAGGCGGCAGCCGCGGTCCAAGTTGAAGCCGCCGCCCTAGCGGTGGCCGCGGCTCGGGCCGAGGCCAGCGCCTGCGCCGCTGCCGCCGCCGAGGCCGCCGCTCAGGCCAAGGCCGTCGCCGCAGCCCGCGCCTACGCCCAGGCCCAAGCGGCCACCACCGCCCAGGCCTATTCCCAAGCTCAGGACACGGCCCGACTTGTGAGCGAGCGGATCAAGACCGCCGTGCCCTGCGGCACAGTGGTGACCCAGATCGGTGGAACCGTCCAAGCCGTGGTCACGGCGGTGGCGCAGGCCAGCGCCGCTGCGCAGGCCGCCGCTCAGGCCGCGGCCTACGC
>CAKZKH010000090.1 GCA_937122485.1 uncultured bacterium
GGGGATCGTGGTGATCCCCAAGGAAACGGTGTTCTAGAAAGGGGTGTCCATGCCGTTTCTCGGCGGGCCTGAGCTAGCGAAGGTGTACAAGAAGGCCAAGGCGGAGGGGTTCGCCCTCATTGCCAACAACTTCACCGAACCCAACGTGCTCTTGGGCCTGTTCGCGGCCTACCAGGCGCGGAAAAGCGACCTCCTGGTCCAGGTGACTGGGGGTGCGGCCAAGTTCGCCGGGGGCGGCAACGCTCTGGCCGGGCTGCGGGCCCTGTCCCGGTACGTCCAGACCCTGGCGAAAGAGGCCAAGATCGGGGTGTTTCTCAACCTGGATCACGTGACGCCTGACCTGGTGGAGGGCTTTGTCCCCCCGGCCTTGGCCGAGGGCCTGTGCTCCTCGGTGATGATCGACGCCTCCGAGCTGCCGTTCGAGGAGAACGTGAAGGCCACCCGGGCCGTGGTGGAGATGGCCCGGCCCTACGGGGCCCTCGTGGAGGGCGAGCTTGGCCGGATCAAGGGCGTGGAGGACGAGGTGGCCTCCGACGAGGCCTTCTACACGGACCCCAACGACGCGGTGGAATTCGTGGATCAAACGGGCGTGGACCTGTTGGCCGTGGCGGTGGGCACGGAACACGGCGTGTCCTCAGGTCGGGAGCTCAAGCTCCGGGTGGATTTGGCCCAAGCCATCGACGCCAAGCTGCGCCAGGCTGGCCTGGAACGCCCCCTTGTGCTTCACGGGGCCTCTGGCCTGTCCGGGGACCAAGTCCGAGCCCTCCTCCGCGCCGGGGTGTGCAAGGTCAACAAGGACACCACCTACCAGTTCTTGTACGCCCGCACGGCGGCGGAGTTCTACCTGGGGAACCGGGCGTCCGTGGTCCCTGCCCCGGGGGTGGCCTTTGATCCCGTCACCTTCGAGGCGCCAGGTTCCCAATGGAAGCCGGACAAGAAGCTGTTTGACCCCCGGGTGGTGGGGCGGAAGATCCAGGAAGCAGTCAACCTTGTGGCCCAACAGATGATCGACCAAGTGGGATCAGGAGGGAAAACACTGTATGCCTAACGTGAAGCGCATCGGGGTGCTCACCGGTGGGGGCGACTCCCCAGGGATCAACGCGGCCCTGCGGGCCATTGTCCGCCGGGCGGCCGCAGCCGGCCTGGAGGTCGTGGGCTTTCGGGATGGGTGGAAGGGCGTCATCGAGGACGACGTTGTCCCCCTCGGCCTGGCCGACGTGTCGGGGATCCTCCCCGTGGGAGGCACCATCCTGGGCACCTCCCGCACCAACCCCTTCATCAAGGAGGGAAAGGAGTGGAAGCCTACGCCCAAGGTGGACCGCATCCTCGAGACCGTCAAAACCCGCAAGGTGGATGCCTTGATTCCCATTGGGGGTGACGACACCCTAGGTGTGGCCCATCGGTTGGCCTCCCACGGGGTCCGGGCCGTGGGCATCCCTCAGACGATCGACAACGATGTGGCAGGCACCGACTACTGCCTGGGCTTCCACTCCGCCTTGGCCGTGGTCACCGACGCCTTGGACAAACTCCACACCACCGCCCACGCTCACCATCGGGTCCTCATCGTGGAGGTGATGGGGCGGGACTCCGGGTGGATTGCCCTTGTTGGGGGAATCGCCGGGGGGGCCGACGTGATCCTTGTGCCCGAGGAGCCGTTCTCGGTGCACGATGTGGGGAAGGCCATCGAACACCGCTTGGAGTCGGGTCGGCGCTTTTCCATCATCGTGGTGGCCGAAGGGGCGCGGCCGGTGGAGCTGGGGGGCAAACCCGTGGCCCAGGAGGGTCGGGTGGACCAGTTCGGCCACCCCCAGTTGGGCGGCGTGGGGTACTGGTTGGCTGGGGAGCTGGAGAAGAAGGGTTTGCCTCTTACACCGCGGGTGACTGTGCTGGCTTACCTCCAGCGCGGTGGGGTGGCGACCCCGTTCGACCGCATGCTGGCCACCCGGTTTGGGGCCGCGGCCGTGGAGTTCGTCCTCGCCGGCAAGCACGACGTCATGACAGGCCTGCGCGGCCACGACGTGGTGGCCGTGCCCTTGGCCGAGGTGTTGGCCCAGTCCCCCAAGCCCGTGGCCCGGGAGTTCTTGGCCTTGGCGCGTAACATCGGAGTGAGGTGATAAGGATGCTCAGGCGGGCGTTGTTTGTTCTTCTCTTAGCCGGTGTGCTGGCCCTGGGGGTTGGCCCCGGGGACACCCTGTTCTCCCCCCTCCCCCAGATCTACCAGGTCATCCGATCGACCTACTACAAGTCCAGCGAGATTCCAGACAGCCAACTTCTCCAAGGGGCCATTCGCGGGCTCATCGAGTCCCTCAACGACCCCTACTCGGTGTACTTCACCCCCGAAAAGTACCGTCAATGGGAGGAATCCCTGGCCGGGGAGTACTCCGGCGTGGGGATGGAAATTACCCTGCGCAACAAGTGGGTCACCGTGGTGTCTCCTCTTCCCGGGACCCCGGCCGAGGCCGCGGGCATCAAGCCCGGGGACGTAATCCTCGCCGTGGATGGGGAGTCCACCGAAGGGTGGACCCTGGAGATGGCTTCGTCCCGGATCCGCGGGCCGGCCGGCACCACGGTCACCCTCACCCTGAAAACCCAGGACGGGACGCTGCGGGATGTGACCCTGGTGCGGCAAAGGATCGTCGTGGAGTCGGTCCGGCACGAGTACAAGGCCGAGGAGCGGGTGGGTTACGTCCGGATCCTGCGGTTTGACGTGGACACCGGGGCCTTGGTGGGGCGCGCCCTCTACTCTTTCCCGTTGCAGAACCTGGCAGGGATCATCGTGGACCTGCGCAACAACACCGGAGGGTTGCTTTCCACCGCGGTGGACGCGGCCAGCTACTTCATCGATAGCGGGGTGATCGTGCGGACCAAGGGTCCAGCTGTAGGCGACCGACCGTACAGCTCCCGGGGCAACAACATCCCCAATTTGCCGCTGGCCGTGCTGGTGAACGAGGGCACGGCCTCGGCCGCTGAGATCATGGCCGGCGCCATCCAAGACTACAGGGTCGGCGTGCTCATCGGCCGCAAGACCTTCGGCAAGGGCTTGGTTCAGGAGATCGTCATGCGCCTGCCCGATGGAGGAGCCATCAAGCTCACCACCGCGGAGTACTTCACCCCCTTGGGGCGGGCGGTCCAGGAGGTGGGCCTGAAACCGGACATCGAGGTGCCCAAGGTGGAGGATGGCGATCAGGATCTGGAAATGCAGGCGGCGTTGGAGTGGATCCGAACCAAGGCCGGTCAACCCGCAGGGGTGAGCCGATGAAAGACCGGGTGTGGGCGAGAATCGACGAACTGGGGGGCGAGGTGTGGGACCTGGCCCTCAAGATCCACGCCAGCCCCGAACTGGGGTTTGAAGAACACAAAGCGGCGGCGTGGTTGAGCGAAGCCTTGGCCCAGGGGGGCTTTCAGGTGGAGAAGGGGGTTGGGGGTCTGGCCACGGCCTTCCGCGCCGTGCATCCCGCCCAGTCCCCAGGACCGCGGATCGCCATCCTGGCGGAGTACGACGCCCTGCCCGAGCTTGGGCATGCTTGCGGGCACAACCTCATCGCCGCCATGGCCGTCGGGGCTGCCTTGGGCCTGGCCCCGTTCAAGAAGGATTTGCCGGGCACTCTGGTCGTCCTCGGCACCCCCGCCGAGGAGGGGGGCGGAGGGAAGATCAAACTCATCCAAGCCGGCCTGTTCAAGGAGGTGGACCTGGCCATGATGGTCCACCCCGCCGATCAGACGCTGGTGGACCGGGGCTCCTTGGCCATCACCGAGGTCAAGATCGAGTTCTTCGGCAAGGCAGCCCATGCTTCGTCGGAGCCGGACAAGGGCATCAATGCCCTGGACGCCGTGATCCACACGTTTGTGGGCCTCAACGCCCTCCGTCAGCACATCCGCGATGGCTCCCGCATTCACGGGATCATCACCCACGGCGGGGTCAAGCCCAACATTGTGCCGGACTACGCTGCAGCCCAGTTCTACGTGCGGTCGGCCGACAACGCCTACCGAGATGAACTTGTGGCCAAACTCAAGCGGTGCGCCGAGGCCGGGGCCATGGCGGCCGGGGCGAAGTTCCGGTTCAGCACCGGCCACGAGTACAAGGCGATTCGCCCCAACGCGGTCCTGGCCAAAACTTTCGCCCAGCACATCGAGGCCCTGGGCTACCCCGTGGAGCAGCCCACGGGCGGCCTAGGCTCCACGGACATGGGCGATGTGTCCTGGGAGGTTCCGGCCATTCACCCCTACGTCCGCATCGGCCCGGGGGAGATCCCCGGCCATTCCAAGGAGTTCTGCGAGGCCGTGAAGTCCGAGGGGGCCAAGAAAGCCAGCCTTGCGGCGGCCAAGGCCATGGCCGCCACCTGCCTGGACTTGTGGGGGAGTCCCACCCTCTTCCAGCGCGTTCAGGAGGAGTTTAAGGCTCTGCGGAGGTAGCCAGTTAGGGCACGGGGTCGTAGCCGCCAGGGTGCCAGGGCCCGCAGCGGAGAAGCCGCCCCAGGGCCAACAGGCCGCCCCGCAGGAGGCCGTGCTTGAGCACCGCCTCCGCCGCGTAGTCCGAACAGGTGGGGTGAAACCGGCACCGCCGGGGCAGCAGGGGAGACACAACCCGCTTGTAAAGGTGGATGGGGGTCACAGCCACCCGGCGGAGCCACCTCACCACAGGCTGGCCTCCACCGACAGGCGGATCTTTTGCGTCCACGTTTCCATCTCCGCCAGCTTGGTGAACGCCACCTGGAGGACCACGTCCACCCGGCCCAGGTGGAAGCGCAGGTCGAACTTGGCCGACTGTTGCCCCAGGGGGGCCTGGCCGGGCCGCTGGTAGGTGGTGAGGTCGTACTCTGTCAAAAACGTGATGTCCTGGCCGAGGCGGTAGTCCAGCTTGGCCTCCAGCTCCAGGTCGTAGTGCTCCCAAATGTAGTAGGGGCCGGACAGGCTGCCCCGCAGGACCACCTGGTGGCTGGGGGGGAGGGCCAACGCCATGTCCCCTGTGAGGAGAAGGGCCAACTGGGAGGCTTGCCCCGTGAGCTCAAGCAGCGTGTAGTCCAAGCCCCAGCGAACGCTCCACCCGCAGTACCGCTGATCCATGGACCGGGACAGGATCCGCTCGATGTTGAGCACGGCCCAGCGGTCGAGGGTCCGCGTCCCAGCCGCTTCAATGAGGCGGACAATGGCCTGGAGCTGCTCAGTAGAAGAGGGGTACTCCTCCTTCCGCTCGATCTCCTTGGCCACGGCCAGCACGGTCTCCCTGGACAGGGAAGCCGGGGCCGCCCCACTGCGCAGAAGCCACTCCTCGATTTCCTTGGCCTTGGCCAGGGGAGTCACGTCGTAGAACCGTCCGTACCCTAGACCGGCCTGGAAAGACAGCCCCGGTTGGGGCTTTCCCGAGTCCAGCCGGAACCGGGAGCTGCCAAAAGCAAACCAGCTCTGCTCCTCCACGATGTACCTGCGCAGACCTGCGGTCACTTCCACCAGCACGTTGGAGAGTTGAACGTTGCGCAAAGCGAACGTTCCCCTACCGGAAAGGTTGTACCCGAAGTCCTTGCGGTCCACGAGCTCGCCGGTGCTCAGGCGCAGTTCGCCCGCGCTCCGGTCCGGGCCGGGCGTGCGGGGATCCTCCTCGTGTTCGTACTCAAAGGCCAAGGTGCCGAAGCGGATCCGCGTCTCCGGAGGTTCGTAGTCGCACAGATCCAACCTCTGCTGAGCCAATCCGGTCATTGCCACCCACACGGCCACAAACGCTGCCCACCCAAACCTTGTTTTCATGTTCAAGGCCAAGTATAGCGCTGCGGCCAACCCCGACGCCTAGGGGTCCGCCGATGTCGGGCGGGTGGGTTGTCCTGGACCGGCGAACAGGGGGAGGGGGCGAAACGTAGCTCGCGTGACGTCCGCACCTACCCCAAGCAGGCGGATCCCGAACTCGGCGGGCTGGCCCAGCCGCTGGAACAAGGCCCAAGCAGCCTCGCTCAACACCGCCCCGTCGTCCGTGGGCAGGGGAAGCCGGAGCTGGCGGGTGTGGGTGGAGAAGTTAGCATAGCGGGCCTTGATGCGCACCGTTCGGGCGAGGTAGCCCTCGGCCTTCAACCGTTCGGCCACTTCCTGGGCCAAATTGCGGAGTTCCTCCCGGACGGTTTCAGGATCGTGTAGGTCGTCATCAAAGGTCCGCTCTTGGGAAAAGGACTTCGGTTCTGGGCTAGGGACCACAGGGGAGTCGTCTTGGCCATGGGCCACCTGCCAAAGTTCGCTGCCGAAGTGAGGGCCCAACCAGGAGGACAGAAGACCTAAACCTGCCTGGCGGAGGTCAGCCACGGTGCGTACGCCCCTGGCTTGCAGCTTCCTTGCCGTTTGGGGACCCACACCCCACAACTTGTCCACGGCAAGGGGGGAGAGGAACCCGTCCACTTCCTCCGGGCGGAGAATGCGCAGGCCGCCAGGTTTGGCGGAATCGGAGGCCAGTTTGGCCAGGAGCTTGTTGGGGGCCAGGCCCACAGAGCAGGAAAGCCCCGTCTCCTCGGGAATGCGGCGGTGAATGGCCCAAGCGTGGGCTTCAGGCTCGGGGTTACCGCTGAGGTCAACAAAGGCCTCGTCCAGGGACACCGGCTCGAGCGTGGGGGAGTAGGAACGGAGGATTCCCTGGACCTGGTGGGAGACTTCCTCGTAGCGGTGGAAGCGAGGGGCAAGGAAGGCTGCCTGTGGGCAAAGTCGCCGGGCTTTGGCCATGGGCATGGCCGAGTAGATGCCGAACCGTCGCGCTTCGTAGGAGGCGGTGGCCACCACCCCGCGGGGGCCCAGGCCCCCCACGACCACCGGTTGGCCCCTGAGCTCGGGGTGATCGAGCTGTTCCACGGCCGCGTAAAACGCGTCCATGTCCACATGGAGAATCCACCGCTCCATCGCTTGGGATCCTAGCGCGGGTGCAGAAGGCAGGGTAGGGAAGACCGTCCGGGGAGGTCCAGGCCGAGGTGGATGCCCCGCCTGGTTAGGGGACGACGCCAGGCGACCTTTCCGGTTCTGACGTTGAAGGGATGGCTCACACCGGGTTTTTGTCGGCGATGAGGCGGAGCCCGTCCAGGGTGAGCCAGGGCTCCACCCGCTCGATCTCGGGGATCAACGGGGCAAGAAGTGGCGCCAGATCCCCGGTGGCCACCACGCGAACCGGGGACCCCAGCCCGGCCTTCATCCGGCGGAGGATCCCATCCACCGCACCGGCGTGGCCCCACACCACCCCAGCCTGCATGGCTTCCACCGTGTTTTTCGGAAGAGAGGAAACTGGAGGCCGCAAAGGCACCTTGGGGAGCTGAGCCGCCCGGTTGGCCAAGGCCTCGGCCGACGTGGCCACCCCCGGGGCGATGGCCACCCCCACCAAGGCTCCGTCTTTGGTCACCGCTGTGAACGTGGTGGCCGTGCCAAAGTCCACCACGATGCAGTTTTCCTGATACAAGGCAAAGGCCGCCGCTGCCCCAGCCACCAGATCGGCCCCCACCTCCGAGGGGTGGTCCACCCGCAAGTTGATGCCCGTCTTCACCCCCGGCCCCACCACCAGGATCGGGCAACCCAGCCATTCCTGGGCCAGCTCCTGGAACACAGGGGTCAAAGGGGGAACGACGTTGGCCAACGCCAACCGGGTGACCGCCCAGGGGACGCCGCGCGAGCCCAACACCTCCCGGAGAAGGACGGCGTACTCCGCAGCGGTCTTGTTGGGAACCGTGCGCAGGCGCCAGCGGGTCCGCCAGGCCTCCCCATCGTGGACCCCGCAGGCGATGGTGCTGTTGCCCACGTCCACTGCCAAAAGCACACCCGATTGTAGCCCCTCAAGCGGGCTGTTTGCGGAGAAGCGTCAACAAGCCTGGAGACTACACAGTTGCCCGATGAAGGGTTACTCCCCGGAGACGTTGAGCTCCTCCATGACGCCCGTGCTCACGAAGACAACCCGTTCGCACACGTTGGTCACCAGATCAGCGATGCGTTCAAGGCCATGGGTGGCCCACATCAGGTACGTGGCCTGGGTCACGTTGCGGGGATTCTGAATCATGAGGAAGAAGAGCTCGCGGTGGACCTGATCGTGGAGGGCGTCCACCTCGTCGTCCCGCTGGGCGATGGCCCGGGCTTCTTGGGCATCGCTGTGGACAAAGGCCTGCAAGGCGTCCCGCAGCATGGCTACGGCGATGTCCCTCATGCGGGGAATGTCTAGGAGGGGCTTGATCCAGGGCTCGTCCTCCAAGCGCAGAACGATCTTCCCCAATCCTTCGGCGTGGTCCCCCATCCGCTCCAGGTCGGTAACGATGTGGAGCACGGCGGTGAAGATGCGGAGGTCACGGGCCATGGGCTGCTGGGTGGCCAGAAGCTCCAGACACCTCTCCTCGATCTCCAGGCGCCTGCGGTTGATAAGGGCGTCGCCGTGAACCACCTCCCGGGCCAGGGCCTTGTCCCGGGCCTTGAGGGCCTCCACCGCCTTTTGGATCGCTTCCTCCACCATCGCCCCAAGCTCCACGACCTCTTGTTGGAGGCGACGCAGCTCCCGCTCGAACGACTCGCGCACCATGGTATTAGCCAAACCGGCCCGTGATGTAGGCCTCGGTGCGGGGATCGCCCGGCCGGGTGAACAGGATCTTGGTGGGGGCAAACTCGATGAGCTCGCCCAGCAACATGAAGGCCGTGTGGTCGGAAACCCGTGCCGCCTGCTGCATGTTGTGGGTCACAATTACGATGGTGATCTCCTCCTTGAGCTGGTGGATGAGGTCCTCAATTTTCCCTGTGGCAATGGGGTCCAGGGCCGAGCAGGGCTCGTCCATGAGCAAGACCTCGGGCTGAACAGCCAGGGCCCGGGCCAGGCACAGCCGCTGCTGCTGCCCTCCCGAAAGGTCAAACCCGCTCTTGTGGAGCTGATCCTGGACTTCCTCCCACAGGGCGGCCTTCTCCAACGCCCATTGCACCCGGGCTTTCAGGTCCCCACGGAACCCGTTGATCCTCAGCCCAAACGCCACGTTCTCAAACACCGACTTTGGGAACGGGTTGGGCTTTTGAAACACCATGCCGATCCGCCGCCGCACCTCCACGGGGTCCGTGCCCCGCCCGTAGAGGTCTGTGCCCCGGAACAAGATCTGGCCCTGGGTCCTCACGCTGGGGATGAGGTCGTTCATGCGGTTGAGGGCCCGGATGAGCGTGGACTTTCCGCACCCTGAAGGGCCAATGATGGCCGTAACCCTCCGTTCAGGAATGTCTAAGCTTACGTCTTTGAGCGCTTGTTGGTCCCCGTACCACAAGCTGAACGAGCGAATCTGAAACACGGCCTTCTCCGCAGCCGCGGCTTCCACGGCCTGGGCCGAAGCTGTCTCTTCGCGGCTCATGCCCACCTCCGCTGGTAGCGGTTGCGCAAGACGATGGCGATGCTGTTGAGCACAAGGTGCATAGCGATCAACACAAGGATAGCCGCTGCGGCGAGCTCGGCAAAACCGTCCTGGGGTTTGGTAGCCCAGTCAAAGATTTGCAAGGGGACGATGGTGAAGGAATCGAGGAGGCTTTGGGGCACGTAGGTGACGTAGAGAAAGGCCCCAAGGAGGAGCAAGGGAGCGGCCTCCCCTAGGGCCCGGGCCAAAGCCAGAATGATGCCGGTGAAGATTCCCGGAAGGGCGTAGGGAAGAACGTGGAACCGGATTACCTGCCAAGGGGTGGCGCCCACGCTGGCCGCCGCTTCTCTCACCCAGCGGGGCACTGTCCGCAATGCCTCCCGGGCGGCCACGATGGTCATGGGAAGGACCAAAAGGGCCAAGGTCAGCCCCCCGGCGAACACGCTGCGCCCAAGTCCCCAGGAGCGGGCAAAGATCTCCAGACCGAAAATCCCCACCACGGCCGAGGGCATGCCCGCCAGGTTGGCAATGAGCACCTGCAGGACCTCGGTGAACCAGTTCTGGCTGGCGTATTCTTCCAGGTACACCGCCGCCCCTACACCCAGAGGAAACGCGAACAGGGCCATCACACCCACCACCAAAAGGGAGCCCACCAAGGCGCTGAGGAGGCCGGCCCGTTCGGGGTAGCGGGGGTCCCCAATTCGGGTGAGGAACCTCCCCCACGCCCTCCAAAGCTCCGGCTGGAAGGGGATCTCTCCCTGGACGATGGGGTCAAACGCAAGTTCCTGCCGCTCCCTGCCCCGCTCGATCACAAGGGTGAGGACCTGGGGACCTTGGCGGACTGCCCCTACCACCAGCTCCCAGGCCTGGCGCGTTCCCGTTACGGGAAGCCCCGCTACGCTGATCAACGCATCCCCAGGGCGGAGGCCGGCCCGCTCCGCGGGCGAGCCGACGGGGACCGCGGCCAAGGTCACGCCAAGCTCCCCAGGCCGCTCGGGGTGCACCACAGCCCGCAGTGTTCCCCACAGCTTCTCGGGCTTGGGGATCCAGGAAACGGTTGAGGATCCGGGCCCCAGCTTTCCCAGGGCGTCCCAGACTTCGTCCGGCCGGCTTACAGCACTTCCTCCCACGCCCACAAGGACGTCGCCTCGACTCAGTCCCGCTCTTTCCGCAGCGGAGTCGGGGTCCACTTGAGCTGCAACCACGTAGGGAACGAACTCCCGCCCAGGGACCTCCACCGACCGCAGGGAAAGGGCCAGGCCAGCCTGGGACGTGGCGTCCATGGCAGTGAGCCTGCGGGCTTGAAGAACGGTGGCTGCGATCATGGTGGCCAAGGCCAACAGACCCACCATCAGGGCTCCCACGGACAGGGCCCCGAACACCGTACCTCGCCCCTTGCGCCACTTTGGTCGCATCAGGCGTACCTCTGCCGGAACCGCCGGACGATCAAGTGGCTGGCCACGTTGAGCACCAGGGTGGTCAAGAACAGCAGGAGCCCGAGAGCAAACAGGGCCGACCAGATGAAGGCTGTGGCCTCGTGGTCGCCGGTGGCGATGTTGACGATGGTGGTGGTGAGGGTGAGCATGGGTTGGGTGGGGTTCGGGGGCCAGGCCGGCGTTCGCCCGGCGGCGAGGGCCACAATCATCGTCTCCCCGATGGCCCGGGACATGGCCAGGATAAAGGCTGCTCCTATGCCGGAGAAGGCCGCAGGGACGACCACCCGGGCCGTGACCTCAAATTTTGTGGCCCCCAGGGCGTAGGCGGCCTCCCGCAGGCCCCGGGGCACAGCAAACAACACGTCCTCGCTCAAGGAGGCCACCAGGGGCAGGATCATGATCCCCATGACCAAGCCTGCGGAAAGGCCGTTCCAGAACTGCAGTTGGGGTAGGAAGGTGCGCTGCAGAAGGGGCGTGACAAACCGCAGGGCAAAGAACCCATACACCACCGTGGGCACCCCAGCCAGGATTTCCAAGATAGGCTTGACAACTTGGCGGAGGCGGAAGTTGGCGTACTCGCTGAGGAACACCGCGGAAAGGAGCCCCAAGGGCAAGGCCACCAACAGGGCGATGCCCGTGATCACCAAGGTGTCGGCGATGAGGGCCAACACCCCATAACTTGAGGGCTCGTGAAGGGGAGACCACTTGAGGCCTGCCAAGAACTCGCCGAGGGAGACCCGTTGGAAAAAGGGAACACTTCCCCCCGCCAACATCCCCGCGGCCGCCAAGGTGATGACGATAGCCAGAAGGCCGCAGGCCAAGAAAATCGAGCGGATCAGGCGCTCTTTCGTGGAGCGCCCAGAGGGGGGACGGAAAAGAGCAGGCGGGGCCCCAGGCCCCGCCTGCCTCGAGAGGGGGTTACTGGCCGGCATGGGCCAGGTACTTGGCCAAAAGCTCCGCTGGGCCTAGCCCGGTGATTTGCCCGGCGAAAGCTGTGCCGCTGCGGCGCTTGGCCCAAATCTGCCGAGCGGCCCTAAGGAGCTCGGGGTAGGCGGGCACGTAACCCACATCGAGCATGAACTCCTCGCTGCCCACCACTTCCTCTTGGAGGAGGAAGTCCACGAAAGTGGCCACGGCAGGCCGGCGGGCACTTTGGAGGTTGACGTACACGAACAGGGGCCGGCTGAGAGGCTGATAGGTAAAAGTGCTGATGGTGTCGACCGTGGGGAAAACTCCGGTGGCCTGTCCGCCTACGTTGGTCAGGGGCTGTTTGCCCGCGGCAGCCCGCCGGCGGTTGATCTCCGCCAGCACCTCGGCCGGGGCATCGAGGAGCACCCGGCGGGGATCGACGGCCACGGCCTGCACCCGGTCGCGGTTGTGTTCCAGGAAGGCAAAGCCGAAGTAGGTGAGGGCGAAGGGGTCGGCGCCGGTGAGTTCGGCCAACAGTTGGTCCTCCTCGGTGCCGAAGTAGTCGGTGCGGGTCTCCCCCACCTTGCCGTTCACCGCCTCCGTGAACAGGTCAAACGTTCCCGAAGTGGAGGCGGCCCCGGAGAGGACGATCGGGGCGTCGGTAAAGCGGCTGCCCAGCTGACTCCACCGGGTGATGAACCCTGCGGATTCCCGGCTCCACAAAAGCTCCAGTTCGCCCAGGGTCAGGACGGGAGGAACTCCGGGCTTGAAGATCGCGGTGTTGCGGGAGACGCCGACCACGATGCCGTCGAACCCGATGAGGAGCTCGATGTATTCAAGGCCCCGCTCCCGGGCGGTGTTGATCTCCGAGGAGCGGATGGGGCGGGAGGCGTTGCTGATGTCCGTTTCTTGGGCGAGGAAGCGCCGGAACCCCCCGCTTGTGCCGCTGATGCCCACGGCGATGCGCACGGCGGGGTTGGTGGAGGTGAACACGGCCGCGGCGGCCTGGATGATGGGGGCCACGGTGCTGGAGCCGTCAATCGAGATCATTTTGGCGTCGAGGGGGGCGGTGGGTTGAGCCCCGAGGGGGGACGCGACCAAGGCCAGCAGGACTGCACAGATCCACAGGTTTGTCTTCACGTTTTCCTCCTTTTGCTGTATTTACCTGCGGCCCGAAGTATATAGGCCCTCAAGG
>CAKZKH010000091.1 GCA_937122485.1 uncultured bacterium
TTTCACTTCACCCTCCTTCTTGCGTTTGGTCGCGCACGCGCGCGATGTACGCCTCCACCTCGAATTTTCCCTTCTGGGCCATGGGCGTCATCGGCCGAACCTTCCCGAAGATCGGCCGCTCAGGAAACGGTCGGTCGTGCAGGCCAAAGCACCAGGCCACGCCAGCAAAACTCCCCGGATCACGCCCATCCAAAAGATAGCGGTTGTTCAAGTAGAGGGCGTTGCGAAAAGCCTCCTGGGGATCAGCAGACCAACGCAGAAACTGTTTTCCCCAGTACATCCGCAAGTAGTTGTGGAGCCAGCCCGTGGTTCTGAGCTCGGTTTGGGCGGCGTTCCAAAGGGGATCGTCGGTCTTGGCCTGGTCCAGCTCCTCAAGGTCATAAAGAGCTGGCTTCCGGTCTCGGGCGTGGGAAAGCAAGGTCTCTTGGGCCCAGCGGGGAAGGCCTAAAAACGCGTCGTAGCTGGGATTGTGAAGGACGAAGTTGATGGCCAATTCCCGGCGCACGGTGAGCTCTTCAAGGAAGGCCGCGGCGCCCGGGCTGCCGGATTGGGAAACCTTCCAGGCCACCTCCACCGGGGAAATTTGGCCAAAGTGCAGGTAAGGGCTGAGCTTGGAGGTGGCGTCACTCAGGGGATCGCTTCGCTTCTCGGTATAGCGATCGAGCTTGTTCTCCAGGAATTCGTCAAGCCTTCTTCGGGCGGCCTTTGTTCCCGAAGGCCAAGAAATAGGATGAACCGAACGATCGAGGGGGAGCTTGGCCAATATGCTTTCTGGATCGGAAAAATCCACGCCGAAGAGGTCGAGATCCAGGGAGCGCACCGCGGGCTCCTGTTCCGCCAAGGGTCTAAGGAACCGGGGCCAGAGGGGCTGAACTTTTCGGCGCACAACCGCGGCGCTCCAGGCCTCCCTGGCATAGGCAAGCTCCACGGGAACTACAGCTTCGCCCTCCACCTGGATCACCGAGCAGGGTGCCCGCTGGGCCAGGGTCTCGCGCCAGGCCCGCTGGTGCCGCAGATACCCCCGGTCCACCACGACGAACCTCGCCTCCTCGGTCAGCTTCAGAACTTCTTCCACCGGATTTCCCACTCGCCCCACAAACAGAACCCCCCGCTCCCGAAGTTCCCGCGCGGTCTCGCCGAGGCCGGCGAGCATGAAGGCGAAGGACCGCAAGTTGGCCTCGGGATAGTCAGGAACAACCACGAACAAAACCACCACCGGAAGCGCGTGCTCGTTGGCTAGAAAAATCGCGTGTTCGAGGGCGGGGTTCCAACAGGCCCGCTGCGCGGCCTGCATCCAGTAGAGCACGAATTCTCCGTTCCGCGTCGGGCGCTTGGCCAGAACTTGCAGGCGCTCAGGCTCCACCATGGCTTCTCCTTGGGCCCACCAACCGCGGATCTGCGGAGGCGACCGCCAAGGCCCTAAGGGCGCTGCGCTCCTTGTCCTTGACCTCCAGCATGAGGTCGAAGTCGTGAGGGCGAGTGTCATCCAAAAAGCGGCGGAAGTGTTCCTCGTCCAGGACGTAGCTGTGGCTTCCCTTCCGCCCCTGGGGAAGAGGAGAAGAGTAATCCACCATGGGAAAACCGTCTTCCCCGGACCACGTTTTCCCCGCATCGGCAACGGCCTCGGCGACCGTGCGACCATCGGGGTTGAGCTCGTGGTGAAAGGCGTCAAACAGCACGGGAACACCGCACTTTTCGTGGAGTTCAAGAACGTCGCTTAAGGTAAACAACCGCTCGTCGTTTTCCACGACGAGCCTTTTCTTCAGCGCTCGGTCCAGAGAGCGAAAGCGCTGGGCAAATCTTTCCCCGGCCGCTTTCTTGTCCCCGTAGGCCCCGCCCACGTGAATCTGGATCTTCGCGGCGTTGTCCAGCCCCAAAAGCTCTAGGACCATCAGGTGGTACTGGAGCTCCGCCAGGCTGGAGCGGAGGACCTCCTTCCTTGGGGTGTTGAGAAGGACGAACTGATCGGGATGCAGGGAGATGCGCATCTCAAAGCGGCGAACGAGGGCGCCAATGCGGGCAAAATCCCGAGCAAACCAGCGATCCCAGGGAAACCGGTTTTGAGGATGGGAAGCCAAGGGAACGAGGTCGGAGGTGATGCGCAAGAACAACAACCCATGCTCGGCGTTCCAGCGCACGATCTCCTCCAGGCAAGCCAGGTTCCCGGCCACGGTTTCCCGCAGCCGCTCCTCGCTTAAAGAGGCCAGGCGAAAAGTGCGGCTGGGCCGGCAGGACAAGCTCAGGTTGATGCAAGGGTACCCAATGCGCACGTTAGCGCCGAAGCCGATCGGCAAACAGGGCGATGATCTCCTCGCAGGTCTCGTTTCCGATTATGCGCCGCAGGATGAAATAGGAGTTCTCCAGGACAGGATCGGGGCGGCCTTGAGCCGATTGAACCAAGAAGGAGGACGTCGCCGCCAGGGTCACCTGCTCGTCTTTCCAGGTCAAAAGGCCCTGGATGAGGTCAGGGCTCACCACGGTTCCCTTAAGGCTCAGCATGCTCCTTTGTACCACGTAGGCCTCGCCGCTGATCAGCCCCAGCACCGTGATCTGCGTGGTCACCCCGGGTTTCCCGTCGCCGTCGGAGTCCACCACCCGTGGGTCGGAGGGGTTCTGGGGGAGGCGCTCACTGAACGGGTCGCTTAGTCTCACACCGTTCAGAGCCACAAACGGAGGAACCACGAGCTGGAAAGTTTCCGAGTCCTGCTCGAGCCTACCTTGAACTGGCCCCACCCTGATCGAACTATAGAACCTAGGAGAGATGTTGACTCTCACGAATGGCGTTCCTGTGTCCACCAAGGCCAGGCAGTACCGAAATTCCTTGAGCATCAGCTCAAACCCATTTTGTTCGATCGTGAGGCGAACCACGCTTTGCCCCACGCGTCGCTGCTCGCCCATGAACGGTACGCTCCAGTACTCCGAGGTGGTCAGCAGCAACGCCCAAGAGCCCGAGAGGTCCACGGGCACCTCCTGAGCCATCCCGGCGGCCACCGCAGCGAAAGCTAGCCCCAACAGCACTGCAACCTTCATCGTTCCTCCTTTGTGTGAATGGACCGTCCCTTCCACGTCCCCCAGCCTACAACATGCCAGAGAAGCGACCTCATGGCCACAGTCCAGCCTGCGCCAACCACCACAGGGTAGATGAACGGCAAGTACCAAGGGAACCGAAAGCGCACCGTGGTGAGAAGCCAAAGGGCGAAAGCGACTCCGCTGGCCCAGGCCGCCGGGGCCAAAAACTCTTGGGGCAAGCTTGACCACCCCGTGCTCAAGGAAACGAGCAAGAGGGGTGGTTGCCACGTAGCGTAAAGAAGCCAATTCCAAACGAACAAGAAAAAGAGGGTGCGACGGCCAAACACGGGGAACAGGCTCTTGGCAAAACCCCGCACAGCTCCGCGAAGACCGGTGTACATCCGGCACCGCACAAGCGAACCACCGTAGACCAGACCCACCCGCAGCCCCCTCTGTGTGGCCTTGCGGGCCAACACCACATCCTCGAGGACTTCGCTCCGCACAACCTCGTGTCCACCGAGTGCGGCGTAGGCCTCGCGACGAAAGAGCAAGAACTGACCCACGGCTGCGGCCAAGCCTGCCCGCGGCCAGATCTTGCCCACAGCAAAAGGAAAGAAGGAGCTGAGGCTCCAGGAGATGAGGGGCACCACCAAAGTCTCACCCAGCGTGCCCACCTCCTGGCGAGGGAGGACCGACAGAAGGTCCAACCGCCCTTTCGCCAAAGCGGCTACGGCCGCGGAGACCGCTCCCCCAGAAAGGCGGACGTCCGCGTCCACAAACAACAGGAGCTCGCCTGAGGCGTGCTGGGCCAAGTTTTGGCACGCCCAGGCCTTGCCCAGCCAACCCGGAGGGGGGCCGTCCCCCTGAAGGACCCT
>CAKZKH010000092.1 GCA_937122485.1 uncultured bacterium
TTAGAGAAACGGCCCTCTCCGACAGGGTTCGCGCCCACAGAACGACCCACGTTTTCAGTCCCGCTCCCCCAAGGCCAAAGTCGCGGCTACCGAGCAGTTTGCGGTCGAACATCCGCCCCCAAAGTGAGCCCAGCAGAGCTCGTCCGCGCCACGTCCTGGTTCTGGTCCAGCGGCTGGGGTCCACCACCGTGGAGCTGGGTTCGGGAACCTCCCGAGTGTTCCTTCCCTTACCGCAGGGGATGCCCACGGTCAGGCCGAGGACTGACGGCCGTCATGGTTCGCTGCCCTTTGCCCGGCTATCTTCTCTTCGATGCGGTACGAGATACGGTTCGCCGGGTTCGGAGGGCAGGGGATTATCTCTGCAGGCCGGATCACCGGTCAAGCCGCTGTTATCTACGACGGAAAGCACTCCGTGCTCACCCAGTCCTACGGTCCGGAGGCTCGGGGCGGGGCCTGCGCCGCCGAAGTGGTGGTCGACAACCGCATGGTGGACTACCCCATCCTCGTTCAGCCCGAAATCGCCATCATCATGTCCCAAGACGCGTACAACACCTACGGCCGGGACATCCGCCCGGGGGGCACCCTCATCGTGGACCCCGACCTCCTGGAGCGTGAGGAGCGCTCGGACGTGAGGGTGTTGGAGGTTCCGGCCACGCGACTGGCGGAAGGACTGGGGCGGAAGATCGTGGCCAACGTGGTCATGCTGGGGGCTTTAGCGGCTGCCGCGCCCGTGGTGTCCAAAGATGCCTTACTCAAGGCGGTGTTGGCTTCTGTCCCTCCCCACACACGGGACCTCAACCAAAAGGCCTTTGAGGCGGGGTACAACTACGTGAAGGAGGTGCTGAGTGGCCGCTCCTAACCCTGGGCCCAAAGGTCCCCGCGTGGGTGTGTTTGTGTGCTACTGCGGTAAGAACATCGCGGGAACCGTGGATGTCAAGAAGGTGGCCGAGGCGGCGGCTGGCCTGCCCGGGGTTGTTTACGCCACAACCCATGAGTACATGTGTTCCGACCCCGGCCAGGAGCTCGTCAAGCGGGCCATCCGCGAACAGCGCCTCACAGGGGTTGTGGTGGCTGCGTGTTCGCCTTCCATGCACGAGGTCACCTTCCGCCGGGCCGCCCAAGAAGCAGGTCTGAACCCGTACCTTTTGGAGATTGCCAACGTACGCGAGCAGTGCTCCTGGGTCCACGAAGGACCTGCGGCCACAGACAAAGCTGTGCGCATCGTGCGGGCCATGGTGGAAAAGGTCAAGGGCAACCACCCCCTCACCCCGGTGGAGATCGGTCACTCCCGCACCTGTTTGGTCATCGGAGGGGGCATCGCCGGGATTCAGGCCGCCCTGGACGTGGCCGATGCCGGCTTCGACGTGATCCTTGTGGAGCGTAGCCCCACGATTGGGGGGCGGATGGCCCAGCTGTCCGAAACCTTCCCCACCCTGGACTGCTCCCAGTGCATCCTCACCCCCAAAATGGTCGACGCCTCCCGCCACCCCAAGATCCGCATCCTTGCCTACTCCGAGGTGGAAGAGGTCACGGGGTTTCTGGGGAACTACCGGGTGCGGATCCGCCGCAAGCCCGCCTACGTGATCGCCGACAAGTGCAACTTGTGCGGGGAGTGTGCCAAGGTCTGCCCAGTGCGTGTCCCCAACGAGTTCGATCAAGGCCTGTCCGAACGGGCGGCCATCTACATCCCCTTCCCCCAGGCCGTGCCCTCGTCCTACACCCTGGACGCCAAGAATTGTCTGGGCCTGGTGCCCCTCACTTGTGGGGAGTGCGCCAAGGTGTGCGAGGCCAAGGCCATTGATTACGACATGCAAGAGGAGATTGTGGAAGAGGAAGTGGGGGCCATCATCGTGGCCACAGGCTACGACCTGTACCCCAAGGAAGCCATGGCCGAGTACGGCCACGGCACGGTTCCTGATGTGATTGATGGTTTGGAGTTCGAGCGCCTCCTGTCCGCCTCCGGCCCGACCAAAGGCCAGGTCCGCCGGCCCTCCGACGGGAAGGTTCCCCGCGAGGTGGTGTTCATCCAGTGTTCGGGTTCCCGGGATCCGGAGCTGCACAAACCCTACTGCTCCAAGATCTGCTGCATGTACACGGCCAAGCACGCCTTGCTGTACCGCCACAACGTGCACGACGGCAAGGCCTACGTGTTCTACATTGACATCCGGGCGGGGGGAAAGGACTACGAGGAGTTCGTGAACCGGGCCATGGAAGACGACCGCATCCTGTACCTCCGGGGCAAGGTGGCCAAGGTGTTCCGGGAGGAGGACAAAGTCATGGTGTGGGGTGTGGACACCCTCACCGGCAAGCGCATCGAAATCCGGGCGGACCTGGTGGTGCTGGCTCAGGCCATGGTGCCCGCGGAGGGCACTTGGGACTTGGCCCGGAAGCTCAGGATCGCCTGCGGGTCCGAAGGTTTCCTCAAGGAAGCGCACCCCAAGCTCCGGCCGCTGGAGGCCTTGAGCGCGGGGATCTTCATGGCCGGGGCCGCCCAGGGCCCGAAGGACATCCCGGAAGCGGTTGCCCAAGCGTCCGGGGCCGCGGCCAAGGCCGTGGGCATCCTCTCTGCCGACAAGTTGGTGCACTCCCCCGAGGTGGCGGAGGTCGATGAGGACCTGTGCTCGGGCTGCAAGCTATGTGCGCCCCAATGCCCCTACGGGGCCATCACCGTGGACGAGGTGGCCCACGTCAACGAAATCCTTTGCGAAAGCTGCGGCACGTGTGTGGCGGCCTGCCCGAGCGGGGCGATGTCCCTCCGCAACTGCCAGGACGAACAGGTGGTCCGCATGGTGCAAGCGGCGTTGGCCGAGGGCTGAACCATGAGGGGAAACGGTTTCGAGCCGAAAATCGTGGCCTTCCTGTGCCGATGGTGCGCCGGGGCCGGAGCGGACTTGGCCGGGACAAGCCGGTTGTCCTATCCGCCCAACGCTGTGCCCATCCGGGTCAACTGCTCGGGAAGGGTCGAACCGGCCTGGGTGGTGGAAGCTTTCCGGTCGGGTGCGGATGGGGTCCTGATCGGGGGGTGTCACCCTGGGGACTGCCACTATGTGGTGGGGAACTACAAGACCCGCCGCCGGATTTACCTCTTGCAGAAGGTGCTGGCCGAGGTGGGCGTGGAGCCTGAGCGCGTTCGGCTGGAATGGGTGTCGGCCACGGAAGGGGCGCGATTTGCCCGCGTGATGAGGGAATTTGTGGAAGAGCTGCGGGCGTTGGGCCCGTTGGCCATGAACCAGGAGGAGAAGGCCCTCCCGCCCCAAGGAGGGGTCCATGCCTAAGGTGGCCGTGTACTGGACCGGGGGCTGCGGCGGGTGCGACGTGTCCTTCTTGGAGCTCGGGCCGAAGCTGTTGGATGTTTTGAGTCAAGTGGAAGTTGTGTTTTGGCCGGCCCTGGTGGACACCAAGCGCCAGGATCTGGAGGCCCTGCCGGGGAAGGCCATTGACCTGGCTCTGATCAACGGGACGCTGCGGACCCAGGAGAACGTGGAGATGGTGGAGGTCCTGCGTTCCAAGTCCCGGTACGTGGTGGCGTTTGGGGCTTGTGCCCACTTGGGTGGGGTGCCGGGTCTGGCCAACCTCAAGTCCCGTGAAGAGTTGTTGGTAGAAGTGTTTGGGGGAGGGTTCCGCCCCACACCCCCGCCAGGAGGACCCTCGGAACACGCCCTCCCGGAACTCCTCCCCCAAACCCTCCCCCTCGCGGGGGCCATCCCCGTGGACTACGTGGTGCCCGGCTGCCCACCTCCGCCGGCCCTGATCGCCGACCTGTTTGAGCGGGCCTTGGCCGGGGACCTTCCCCCCGCCGGTCATGTATTCGGGAAGGACAAGGCGGTGTGCGAGGAGTGCCCCCGCAAGAAGGAAGACCGCAAGCTGGACAAGATCGTGCGGCCCCACGAGCTCCAGCCCGACGGGGAACGGTGCCTTCTCGACCAGGGGATGATCTGCATGGGCCCGGTGACGCGGGGGGGGTGCGAGGCGGCCTGCCCCAAGGCGGCGATGCCCTGCACCGGGTGCCTGGGGCCGACCCCCAAGGCAGGGGATCCTGTCCTGGCCATGATTTCGGCGTTGGCGTCTTTGGTCCGGGCGGGAGAGGAAGGAGAGGCAGCCTTCTCCGCAGAGGACAAGGTCTTGGACAGCCTTGCCGACCCCCTTGGCACGCTGGCCAAGTACTCCCTCCCCAGCTTTCCTCGCCTGGCGCGCAGTTGTGTACCCACCCCGGTGAGGAGGGGGCCGTGAACAAGATTGTCATTGACCCCATTACCCGACTGGAGGGCCATGGGAAGATCCTCCTTTACCTCAACGAGAACGGGACCCTGCGGGACGCGGTTCTCCAGGTCCCCGAGCTCCGGGGCTTTGAAGTGTTCTGCCGTGGTCGGCGGGGAGAAGAAATGCCCCAGATCACCGAGCGGATCTGCGGTGTATGTCCAGAGGCTCATCACCTGGCCTCGGCCAAGGCCCTGGACGCGGCCTACGGGGCCAAGGTTCCCCTTCCTGCCCGACTCCAACGTGAGCTGTTCTACAACGTGTACATCTTCTCCGATCACCTGTTGCACTTGGTGTTCCTGGGCGGGCCGGACCTCCTTCTCTCCGAGGACACGCCCAAGGAGGCGCGCAACGTCCTGGGGGTCCTGCAAGCCTTCCCTGAGCTGGGTCGGCGCGTGGTCACGGTGCGGGCGCGCGCCCAGCGGATCCTGGAGATCATCGGGGGCAAGGCCATCCACCCCTGCTTTGCCCTCCCCGGTGGGGTTTCCCGCCCCCTCAGCCCCGATCAGGCCAAAGAAATTCAAGACCACACAAGGGCTGTCAAGGCCCTGGCCCAGGATATGATTCAGGTCTTTCACGAAGAGGTGTTGCCCTCCCCGGACTACCAAGCCCTCCTCGCCGCCCCGGAGGCCACCCTAGCCACCCACTACATGGGTACGGTGGACGAGAACCTGGCCCCCAACTTCTATGACGGCAAGATCCGCGCCGTTTCCTCCCAAGGGAAGGAACTGTTCCTGCTTGAGGCTGCCGAGGCCATGGACCAGATTGGAGAGCACACCGAGCCCTGGACCTACGTGAAGTTCCCCTACGTCAAGGCGCTGGGGTGGCAAGGGTTTGTGGGCGGGGAGGACTCCGGGGTGTACCGGGTGGGCCCGTTGGCTCGGCTCAACGTGGCCGAACGGATGGGTACGCCCTTGGCCCAGGAGGAATACGAGCGTTTCTTAGACTTCTTCGGAGGTAAGCCGGTCCACGCCACGTTCGCCTACCACTGGGCTCGGCTGGTGGAGCTGGTTCAGGCCGCCGAGGCCCTGGCCAGCTTGGCCGAGCGGAAGGAGCTTGTGGGGGGCGAGGTGCGGGGCAAATTGGGCAACCCTGGCTCGGGTGTGGGCGCTGTAGAAGCCGCCCGGGGGACCCTGTTCCACCGGTATACGCTGGACAGTCAGGGCCTGGTGCAGGAGGTGGACCTCATCGTGGCCACCACCCACAACGCGGCGGCGTTGGGCCTGTCGGTGAAGCAGATGGCCCAAGCGTTGGTGGGCCGGGACGGCCTGGACGACGCTTTGCTCAACCGGGTGGAAATGGCCTTTCGGGCCTACGATCCGTGCCTGGCGTGCGCGACCCACTTCCTTCCCGGTCAGGCGCCCCTGGTGGTGGAGATCTACGATGCACATGGAAAAAGAACGCGCGTCCTGCGGCGGTAGAGCCCAGGTGGTCGTGGGGCTTGGCAACCCCGATCGCTCCGACGACGGGGTGGGCCCGGCTGTGGTGCAGGCCCTCGGCTCCGTGGAGGCCGAAGTATGGGAGAGCTTGCGCACGGGGCTGCCCTTGGCCCAGGCTTTGGTGGGATTCCAGCGGGCGTTGGTGGTGGATGGAGCACCGTTTCTACCGGCCGGGGAGCTCGCCTTGTTTCCCCTTGGGCCGGAGCAGGGCAGTTCTTATCCCCATGGCCTAGGGTTGGCCCAGGCTCTGGAGCTCTTGGCTCGGGCAGGGCAGGAGGTGCCCGAGGTTTGGGCCCTGGCCATCGGGATCCCTGCCGATCCCCCCTTCGGGCGGGGGCTTTCCCCGGAAGTGGCCCGGGCCGTGCCCGCGGCCGTAGCGGAGGTGAAAAAATGGCTGGAGAACTGAACCTGTGCCGGGAGCGCCTGGAGGGAGCCCTGCCCCGCAAGGTGGAAGAGATCTCGGGACAGAACCCCTACGCTTGCTACCAATGCGGGAAATGCTCGGCTGGTTGCCTGTTCGCTGACCACATGGACGTTCTTCCCAACCAGGTCATTCGCCTCGTGCAGCTGGGGGACGAAGGGGTGGCGGCCTTTCGGGCCCCTTGGGTGTGTGCGGCGTGTCTGGCCTGCGCCGTGCGCTGTCCGCGGGGTGTGGACATCGGCAAGGTCATGGAGGCCCTGCGGGTGCTGGCCCTCCGCCGGGGACTCACCCCTGCTCCCCTGAACCTCGGGGAACGCTACCCCCAAATTGCCCTGGTGGGGGCATTCAGGAAATTCACACCATGAAGAGAGTTGCCTATTTCCCAGGCTGTGCTTTGAAAGATCAGGCCCGCGGCTACGAAGCGGGGGCCAAGAAGGCCTTGGAGGTCTTGGGCTATGAGCTTGTGGAGCTGTCTCGCTGGAATTGCTGCGGGACGGTTTACGCCCTGGCCCAGGACGACCTTGTTCGCCACCTTGGCCCCGTGCGCAACCTTGTCCGCACCCAAGAGATGGGCTTGGACCAGTTGGTGACTCTGTGCGCCATGTGCTACGGGACCCTGCGCCGCTCCCAGCGCTTTGTGGAGGAGGACGAGGAAAGGCTTTCCCGGATCAGGGCCTTCATGGACGAGGAGCAGGAGTACGCCGGGGGCGTGAAGGTCCTGCACCTGCTCAACCTCCTCCGCGACGAAATCGGTTTCGAGCCCCTGGAGTCCAAGGTGACGAGGCCATTGGAAGGATTGAAGGTGGGGGCGTACTACGGGTGCATGCTCCTCCGTCCTCGGGACGTGGGGGTCGACGATCCGGACAGACCGGAAGTTATGGAGCGGGTGCTGGGGGCGCTCGGGGCCACCCCCGTGCTTTTCCCCGAGCGGACCGAGTGCTGTGGGGCCTACCTCACGGTCGCGCGGCCCGACGTGGTCCAAGCACGCTCAGAGAGGATTTTGGCTTCGGCCAAGTCGAGTGGGGCGGACGTGGTGGTCACCAGCTGTCCTCTGTGCCAGTTCAACCTGGAGAACCGGCGCCCGGCGTGGGCTGCGGGACTGCCTGTGGTGTACCTGGGGGAGGTGCTGGCCTGGGCCCTGGTCCAGGGGGCCACCGTACCCGAAGAGATTCAGGCCAGGATCGGCAAACCGGCGGAGGTGAAGGCGTGAAGAAAGAAAACACCGTGACCGTGTTTCTCATGGGGAAGGCCTACCGGGTCCCTGCAGGGTTGACGATTATGAAGGCCATGGAGTACGCGGGGTACCGGCTGGTCCGTGGGGTGGGCTGTCGGGGTGGGTACTGCGGAGCCTGCGCTACGGTGTATCGGCTCCCCGGGGACTACCGCTTGTACGCCGATCTCGCCTGCCAGACAACGGTTCAGGACGGGATGTACATCGCTCAGCTCCCGTTCACCCCGGCCACGCGGGCACCATACCGCCTGGAGGAGCTTGCTCCTCAGGGGGAGACCTTGCTGGCGCTCTACCCCGAACTGGCCCGGTGCGTGGCCTGCAACACTTGCACCAAAGCTTGTCCCCAGAAGCTGGAAGTCATGGATGCGGTGCAGCAGGCCCTGCGGGGGGACATCGCTCAGGTGGCCGAGCTCACCTTCGACTGTGTTTCCTGCGGCCTGTGCACCATGCGTTGTCCCGCCGAGATCATGCACTATCACGTGTGGCAGTTGGCGAGGCGGCTGCACGGGGCTTACCAGGCGCCCCGGTCGGGTCATCTGGCCGACAGGGTGGGCCAAATCCGCCAGGGGGCCTTCCACGGGGAGTTGGACCGGCTGATGGCGATGGGAAAGGACGAATTGGCCCAAGCCTACAAGGCCCGGGACATCGAGCCTTAGGAGGAGAAGTTGGCAACTTATCCCAAGGAGATCCAGGAGTCCATTGCCCGGGTGGAGGCCACCCGGCCTGCCCGGCTGCACACCAATCCCCCCCGACTGTCCTTGGCTGACCAGGAGGCCCTGCTGAGGGGCTTCCACCCGGACTACAAGGCCGAGGGTAAACGGGCCCTTAAGGTGGGGCCTTCGTGGGGCGAACTCGTCCCCCATGAGGTGGCCGACCTGCTCGAAGCCTACCCCTTGATCGACCCGGCCACGATCAACTTGAGCCAAGTGGACTACGATGTGGATGTTCTGGTGATTGGAGGAGGAGGAGCGGGCACGGTGGCCGCCATCTGGGCCCACGAAGCGGGCATCCCCGCCGAGCGGATCCTCATCGTCACCAAGCTGCGGCACGGGGACTCCAACTCCATGATGGCCCAGGGGGGCATCCAGGCGGCGGACAAACCCCACGACTCTCCCGCCATCCATTACCTGGACATCATGGGCGGTGGGCACTTCACCAGCGATCCCAAGCTCGTCCGAGCTATGGTGGAAGACGGTCCCATGGTCATCCAATGGCACGAGAAGCTGGGGGTCATGTACGACAAAGAACCGGACGGGACGATGGTCACCATCCATGGCGGCGGTACATCCCGGAAGCGGATGCACTCGGCCAAGGACTACACGGGGATGGAGATCATGCGGGTCCTGCGGGATGAGGCTCGGAGCCGCAACATCCCGGTCTTGGAGTTCTCCCCAGCGGTGGAGCTTTTGACGGATAGCCTGGGCCAGGTAGCGGGTGCCGTGGTTTGGAACCTGGAAACGGAGGAATACCAGATCATCCGGGCCAAGGCCACGGTGCTGGCCACCGGGGGTTGGGGGCGGCTCCACATCCAGGGTTTTCCCACCACGAACCACTACGGGGCCACGGCCGACGGCCTGGTGTTGGCCTACCGGGTAGGGGCCAAACTGCGGGACCTCGACGCCGTGCAGTACCACCCCACCGGGGCCGCTTATCCTGAGCAGCTGGTGGGTCTGTTGATCACGGAGAAGGTGCGGGGCCTGAGCGCCCAGCCCCTGAACCGGGAGGGCCAGCTGTTTGTGCACCCCTTGGAGCCCAGGGATGTGGAGTCCGCGGCGTTCATTCGGGAGTGCACTCCGGTGGAGCACGGCGGCCGGGGCCTGGGGGTGGTCACCCCCACGGGCATGGTGGGGGTTTGGTTGGACACGCCCATGGTGGACATGATCCACGGCCAAGGCACGTTCCAGCGGGCTTTGTCCTCCATTTACCGGATGTACATTCGGTTCGACATCGACCCGACCAAGGAGCCGATCTTGGTGTACCCCACGCTCCACTACCAAAACGGGGGCGTGGTCATGGACGAGAACGGATGGACAGGGATTCCAGGCCTGTTCGCCGGGGGAGAGGTGGAAGGTGGCGTTCACGGGAAGAATCGCTTGATGGGAAATTCCCTGCTTGACTTCAACGTTTTCGGTCGGCGGGCGGGGCTGGCGGCCGCGGCCTGGGCCAAGCAGGCTCGCCTGGGCTCCTTGACCCTCGCCCACGTGGAGCGTTTCGTGCGCGAGTTGGGGGAGGCCCAGGTTCCTCCCACCCGAAGGGCCCCCATGCTCCTTCCCGAGTACCGCGGGGAGAAGGCTCTGGCGCGGATGGTGGACTTGCTATGAGTGAGCAGAACCGAACCGCCAAGTGCTGGAAGGTCCCCAAGGGGAAGGTGTACCTGTTGGAGGACATCTGCAAGGGCTGTGGCTTCTGCGTGGAGTACTGCCCCCGCAAGGTGTTGGCCCAGTCCGATCGCTACAACGCCAAGGGGTACCACCCTCCCGAGGTGGTCAACCCCGACGTGTGTGTGATGTGCGGGTTCTGCGAGATGATCTGCCCGGACTTTGCCATCTGGACGGAGAAGGACCAGGGTGTGGGCCAACCCCTGGAGGAGGACGCCAATGCCCGCTAAGGCCGTGCTGTCGGGCGTTCACTTCATGAACGGCGACGAGGCCATCGCCGAGGGGGCGTTGGCGGCAGGGTGTCGGTTCTTCGCGGCCTACCCCATCACCCCTCAGTCCGAGATTGCCGAGCGCCTGTCCTGGCGTCTGCCTCAAATCGGCGGAATGTTCATCCAAATGGAGGACGAAATTGCCGCCATCGGCGCAGCCCTGGGGGCCTCTTGGGCAGGGATGAAGGCCATGACGGCCACCTCCGGCCCGGGGTTCTCCCTGATGATGGAGAACCTGGGCTTGGGCATCATGACGGAGACCCCGTGTGTGGTGGTGGACGTTCAACGGGCGGCCCCGTCCACGGGTTTGCCCACGGCGGTGGGCCAGGGGGACATGATGCAGGCCCGGTGGGGCTCCCACGGTCAGTACGAGATCATCGCCCTGGTGCCGTCTTCGCCTCAAGAGGCGTTCGACCTCACCGTGCGGGCGTTTGCCCTCGCCGAGCGGTTCCGGGTGCCGGTGCTGGTGATGACCGATGAAGTCGTGGGCCACATGTACGAGCGGGTGGAGATCCCCCAGGATGTTCCCGTCGCCCCGCGCCGGAGGCCCGTTGTTCCCCCCGAGCAGTACATCCCATTTCGCCCGGACCAGGACCTCGTTCCTCCCATGGCCTGCGCGGGGGAGGGCTACCGGGTCCACGTGACCGGTCTCACGCACGACGAGCGCGGCTACCCCGACATGTCGGACGAGGCCCATGATCGGCTCGTTCGCCGGCTGAGCGAAAAA
>CAKZKH010000093.1 GCA_937122485.1 uncultured bacterium
GAACTCTTTCGATCCACGCGGCGTGATCGTGGGCTGTGCCGTAGGAGGTGTTGATGCGCACCACGTCGAGCCCCGCGTGGATCATGGCTGCGAGGATTTCCTCGCTTTGGGAGCTTGGTCCCAACGTGGCCACCACTTTCGTGCGCTTCACGGTGGGAGGGTACTGGACAGCCAGGGATCTGACCAGGCGAGTGAACGTGCGGGGTTGGTGCTTGGGGAAATTCCCGCGACCTGTTCGATCTTTTGTCCACGGCCTTGGCTCTGGGTTTCCGGCCCTGGGCTCGGAGGGGTACGGGTCGACCGCCCCGGAGGATTCATTTTCTCACCCCGGCCGAGGGACCTGCTGCGGGCTGAAGAATGGATGATCACGAGGGAAGGAGACACTGGGGGTTTCGGACGTGTTGTGCCGTTGTGCTTCCGCGATCACAGGGTAATCTTGGCCATGGGTGAGTCAAGGCTTCGCTCGGGAGCATCGGTTGGCCTACCGGCGGGAAATCGATCAGGTCTTCCAACGGGGTCAGCGCCGCGACGGGCAGCTGTTCTCCTTCCGTGTCCTTGCCAAGGAAGACCCTACCCCCAGGATCGCCATCGTGGTGGGCAGGAAGGTGGGCAAGGCTGTGGTCCGCAACCGGGTCAAGCGGGCGGTGCGCGAGGCGTTCCGCAAGAACAAGCAGTTGTTCGCCCACCTGGATCTGGTCGTCGTTCCCCGCCCGGGAGCAGGGGCCTTGACATCCCGCGAGCTTCAGGAAAGATTGGTGACGGAGTTCACCGAGGTGAGCTATGGGCAAAGAAACGTTGCTAACCAAAGAGGGTTACCGGATCAAGAAGGCTGAGCTGGAAGAGCTCGAGCACCGCCTGTACCACGAGATCCCCGAGCGCCTGAAGGAGGCCAAGGAACACGGGGGCGGTGACTTGCGGGAGAACAAGGAGTACATCTGGCTCAAGCAGGAACAGGAAATGCTGGAGAACGAGGTCCGGTCCCTCCGTGAACTTTTGGAGAATGCCCGCATCATCTCCGAAGGGGACATCCGGTCGGACGTCGTGGGCATCGGAACACGGGCCATCCTGGAGGACGCCGAGACCGGGGAGGTGGCCACCTACACCTTGGTTCCCCCCGCTGAGGTAGACCTGCTCCGGGGCAAGATCAGCATCGACTCGCCCGTGGGGTTGGCCCTCCAAAGCTACGGCAAGGGCAAGGCCATCACGGTCCAAGCCCCTGCAGGCAAGGTTCAGTACAAGATCCTGGGGATTGAACGGGGCTGATGGCGACCCCGGTGTTCCCCATGTCTAAGGTCCCCCATGGCTGAAGCTGACCTTCTCGCCTCTCGGCGGGAGAAGCTTCAGCGCCTGCGCGCCGCGGGGGTCGAACCTTACCCCTACGGCTTTGCCCGGACCCACGCCGCGGCCGAGCTGCGCCGCAGTTTCCCCGATCTTTCGCCCCACACCCGAACCGGAGCCGTGGTGTCCCTGGCCGGTCGGCTCACGGCGATTCGCCGGATGGGCAAGGCCTCATTCGCGGACCTGTTGGACCAGACCGGCCGCGTCCAGATCTTCCTGTCTGCAGACGGCCTGGGGGCCCCGGCCTACGCCAACTTTCTGGAGAACCTGGACATCGGCGACATCTTGGGGATCCGCGGTGAAGTGTTCACCACCAAGACCGGGGAGCTCACCGTGGACGCCCGGGAGGTGGTGCTTCTCGCCAAGTCCTTGCGCCCCCTGCCCGAGAAGTGGCATGGGCTCAAGGACGTGGAGACACGGTACCGCCAGCGGGCCCTGGACCTTATCGCCAACGAGAGCTCCCGCCGGGCACTGGAGAAGAGGGCCCTGATCCTGCGCACCATGCGGAACTACCTGGATGGCCAGGGGTACCTGGAAGTGGAGACCCCGATCTTGCAGCCCATCCCTGGCGGGGCCACGGCCCGGCCCTTTGTCACCCACCACAACGTGGTGGACCGTGATCTCTACCTCCGCATTGCCCCCGAGCTCTACCTCAAGCGTCTTCTCGTGGGGGGGCTGGAGAAGGTGTACGAGATCGGCCGCAACTTCCGCAACGAGGGGATCTCCTCCGAGCACAACCCGGAGTTCACGGCCCTGGAGGCCTACGAGGCTTACGGGGACTACGAGCGGGCCATGGAACTGTGCGAGGGGCTGATCGAGGCCTGTGCCCTTGCCGTGGCCGGGGGCTTGCGACTAGAATACCAGGGCCGGGCAGTGAACTTGGCCCGGCCGTGGCGGCGGGCGTCCTTGCTGGAGCTCGTGGCCGAGGGCAGCGGCTGCGATGTAGAGAAGCCCTTGGCTGAGCTTGTGCGGGAGCTTGACCGCCGAGGGATCCCCGTGCCGGATCACCTGCGCCAGGGGCCGAAAGGGAAAGTGATCGAGCACCTGCTGGAGACCCGGGTGCAGGAGAAACTGTGGGATCCCACGTTCGTGCTGGATTTCCCCCTGGATATTTCTCCTTTGGCCAAGCGCAAGCGGGGCCGGCCCGACCTCGTGGAGCGGTTTGAGCTTTACATCACAGGCAGAGAAATCGCCAACGCCTTCTCCGAACTCAACGATCCCCACGAGCAGCGGGAGCGGTTCCTGGCCCAAGAGGAGCTCCGCCAGGCCGGCGATGAAGAGGCCCAGCGGGTGGACGAGGACTTTCTCCGGGACCTGGAGCTGGGGATGCCCCCGGCGGCCGGGATCGGCATCGGCGTGGATCGGTTGGTGATGGTGCTGGTCGACGCCCCCTCCATTCGCGAAGTCCTAACCTTCCCCCTTCTCCGATGAGCAAAGCGCTTGCTTTGGGACTAGCCCGGGAACGCCTGGGCGGGCTTGTCGATCGGGGGACCGAGCGGATCCTGGACTGGGATGAGGCGTTGCTGGAAACCTTGGCGAGCTCCCGGCTCTTGCGGCGGATTGATCTGCTTTTGGTTGTGGGAACCTACATCGGCTACGGATACCTGTGGTTGGCGTTGGCCTTGGCGATGATCGTGTTCGGCACTACCCAGGACCACCGCAACCTCCTGGTGGGCCAGGGGGTGATGGCCGTGACGTTGGGGTTGGTGCACGCGGTGAAGGCCTGGGGTGGGCGGCCCCGGCCGGCGTTTCGGCGCAAGGGCTTTCACCACCAGTTCTTGACCAGTTCCTCGTTTCCTTCCAGCCACGCCGCCACCTCGTTTGCCATGGCCGGAGTTGTGGTGCAGTTGTACCCCTGGTGGGATGGGGCCACGGTATTTGTCGTGGCCGCGCTGATCGGGTTGTCGCGGGTGTACCTGCGGGAGCACTTCCCGCTGGACGTACTGGCAGGGGCCCTCCTGGGGCTGGGCGTGGCCCTGGGTTTGACCCCTTGGTTTGCACGGTTGGTCAGCTGAGAGGGGGAGAACATGGACTGGATGTTTGCGGAGCGGACCACGTCGGCCCGGCGCTCGGTGATTCGCGAGCTACTGAAGCTCACGGAGCGCCCGGAGATCATCTCGTTCGCTGGGGGGCTGCCCGATCCCCAGACCTTCCCGCGGGAGTTCCTGGCCAAGGTGGCAGCGGACGAGATCCTCAACAACTCTGCCAAGTCCCTGCAGTACACCACAACGGAGGGGAAGCTCCCCCTCCGGGAACCTCTCTCCCGGTGGTTTGCCCAGGATGGGATGAACTTCCCACCCGATCAGATCGTAGTCACCAGCGCCGCCCAGCAGGGCCTGGACCTGGTGGCCAAAGTGTTTCTCAACCCCGGCGACGCGGTGTTTGTGGCCCTGCCCACCTACATCGGAGCTATCCAAGCCTTCCAGGCCTTCCAGGCCACCCTGGTGGGAGTCCCCATGGAAGACGATGGAATGGACCTCGGGGCCCTGCGCGCGGCCGTTCGCTCCACCCGCAAGGCTGGCCACACCCCCAAGCTCGTGTACGTGGTGCCCGACTTCCAGAACCCCTCGGGACACACCTGGTCCCGGGGCAAGAGACTTGAGCTCTTGGAAATCGCCCGGGAAGAGGACCTTTTGGTGGTGGAGGACATGCCCTACCGCTGGTTGCGGTTCGTGGGTGAACCCATTCCGCCCGTGGCGGCCTTGGACAAGGAAGGGCGGACCATCCTTCTCTTCACGTTCTCCAAGATCTTCGCCCCCGGCCTGCGCCTGGGGGCCCTGGCCGGTCCCAAGCAAGTGGTGGAGAAGGTGGTGACCCTCAAACAGGCTACCGATCTGTGTACCTCGTCCCTCAACCAGAGGCTGGCCATCCGCTTCCTCCAGGAGTACGACGTGGCCGGTCACATCCAGTTCATCGCAGACCTGTACCGGAAGAAGTGCTCGGCGATGCTGGAGGCGTTGGCGCGGCACATGCCGGCCGAGGAGAGAATCCGCTGGACCAAACCGGAGGGTGGATTGTTCCTGTGGGTGGAGCTCCCCCAGGGCATCAACACCGAGAAGATGCTGTACCGGGCCATCGAGCACAAGGTGGCCTACGTGATTGGGGCTCCGTTCTTCGTGGACGGGTCCGGGCACAACACCCTGCGGCTGTCCTTTTCCAGTGCCAGCTGCCAGGACATCGAGGAGGGGATCCGGCGCCTGGGCCAGGTGGTGCGGGAAGAACTCGCGGCCCTGCCCGCCCCCCAGGGGACTGGGAACAAGGGCTAGACGGGGCCAAGCTTCTTGCCCTTGGGGCCAAAGGGGCGGCGGCAACCCAGCCTGGTGGATGCGGCCCTGGACCAGGCCCTCGAGCTTGGAGGCTGCCCGCTTTGCTCCCTGCAGGATCGGGCCTGCGCGGGCTACTTCCGGGCCCTGCTTTGGGAACTTGTGACCGATGTGGGGGCGCGGAACAAACTTCGGGCGAGCCTGGGGTTGTGCCCTCGCCACTGGTGGCGCCTTCGCCAGCTGGAACGCGATAGCCTCCACAACGCCTTGGGGCTGGCGATCTTGCTTGAGGACACGGTGGGCGAGGTGCGAAAACTCTTGGAGGAGGGGGACTTTCGGCAACGGTGGGAGAACCGCGCCCCCTGTCCGGCCTGTGAGCGAGAGCAACAAACAGAAGCGACCTACGCTGGAAGACTCCAAGAACGGTTGGAAACGGAGCCCCACCTTCGGCGCCGGCTGTGCAAAGACCACCATAACCTCCACGTTCCTGCTCCAGGCCGTAGCCTGCAGCGCTCAGGGAAGCTGCTTCCCATACCCCGGGGGGATCCTTCCCGTTGTCCTGGATGTGGGGCGTACGAACCGAGTGAGCGTGGGAAGGGCCCTTTACCCCGGTGCATTCCCCACCTTGTGGAGGAGGCCGAGCGGGGCGTGCTAGAGGAAACGGCCCGGCAGGCCTCGGTACGGTGGGCTGAGGAACTGCAGACGCACCTGAGGGGGTTCATCCACAAGCAGGACCACCAAGTTTGTGAGCCCCTAACTCTCCGCGAACGCACCATCCTCGATGAAGCGGTGCTTTTCCTGGCCGGAGCGCCGCGGGTGCGGTCCGCGGCCTAGGACTGCGTCAAGCTTTGGGCTCTCAGCGTTCGCGAAAGCGGCAACGGAGAGAAGACTCTGGTCCCGCGGGCTGGGCTTGGGCAAGGGTCTGCAGGGCCCGTCTGGTGGCGTGGAGCGCGGGGCCTGTCCAATCACGGAATCACTCGGGGGTTGAGTGTGTTGGGGGTGGCTGTGTCTCCGGACTGGGTGGCCGGACGAGGGCCCAGGCAGGCAACCTCGTTCCAGGGATCCGCGTCTCTACGACCACCCGAAACCCGAAGTGCTCGTACATGGGGACGGCGGAGGGGTTGAGCGTGTCCACGTAGCACGGTCGGCTCTCCCGATCCAGCCGACGAAGGACAGGACGGAGCAAGCGCCCGGCGAACCCCTGCCCCTGGAACATGGGAGCCACACCTAAGATGTACAGGACAAGGTGGCCGGGTGGAGCAAGCTCGCGATGGAGGCGGTCGAGGTGCTCCCCGGCCCGCCGCAATCGCCCGCCTCCGTACCGCGCCACCCGCCCGAGCACGGTCAGGGGTACAGAACGCAGAAGCTCCTGGGCTTTCATAGGGAAGTGGTCCCCCCGGATCCAAGCGGCAGCGCCTTCGAAGGCGGCGGAGGTGGCGTAGGCTTCCCCGTATTGGACGGCAAAGTACAGGCCGAGCTCGCAGAACGCCTGGGCCAGCCGCTCGCGCTTCCTAGGGGCGTCGCCAGCCAACGCAAGAAGCGGATAGTCGTGGAACGCTTGGCCAAGCGCCGCGGCCGCCCGGGGAACATCCGCCCTCCCCAGCTTCACGAGCTCCTCCATGGTGCTCCCCATGGTATCCCTCGACGCGGCTTGGGTCGGACAGGCCACGCAAGGCACTTCAGTCTGTGGCGAGGGAAACCGTGGAGCGTGCCCCCCAGCAAGGCGGGCCCACGGTGTGGGAGAGCTTCCCCGCGTGGAGGTCCATCACCACGGAGAGAACCGTGGCGTAGCGGGCGTGTGGCGGGAGAGCCGGGTTGGGGTGCCGGCAGATGGAATCGGGGAAACCTTGGTGATCGGCGAGCATGTGGTTCAGCATCTGCTCATCGAGGCGAGGACCTCCTCCACCCAGAAGCTCCTCCATGCGCGCCTGCCGGAGGTACGTGGAAACCCGTTCCTCCGCCAAGGGTTCCACCACACCCAGAGTGTCTGGCGCCAGGAAGTGGTTCGTGTGAACAACAAGCCCGTGTTGCCGTTTCCAGTGCACCGTGCCCCGTGGGGCTTTCTCCACGTTGACGGCCACACCTTGGCCCTCGGCGTGAGCCTGGCCGACCAGGAAGCTCGCCGAGCAGGGCATGGCGCTATTTTCGAGTTGGTGGACGGCTTCTTCGAGGGTCGGGCAGTTCAACACTCTGAAGCACATCACGTGCACAGGCGTTCCCTCCCCGTCCCACCGGTCCCACTGGGAGAGGAGCCCGGCCAAGCACAGGCCCAGGTTGTGGGAGTTGATTCCGATCTTGGGCCCGGCCATCCCCGCCTCGGTGAAAGCAAGAATCGTCTGGCCTGGCGTTTGGAGCCTAAGCCACAAGCCCTCGACACCAGGGAACCAGTCCCAATTTTCTCCCATGAGGAGGTGCCCCGAGGCTGTTCGGTCCGGAAGAACAGCGAAGGTGGTGCAGGCCGCGGTTCCCCTCCCTTGGCGAGAAAACTCGCTGTAGAAGAGCTCGTAGCGGACGTTGAGGGCCACGATCTGGAGCAAGGGAAGCCCGGAACCTTCCGCGATCCCTGCCACCATGGCGGCGTACTCAGGGTCGATTCTTTGTAGTTTCTGCCACCACCAGGCGGCGCGGCGCAGCACTTCCTCTCGGGGTAGGCCTGCTTCGTGCTGGAAGCGGTGAAAGTAGACCTCAAGGTTGCGGGCAATGAGCTTCCCAGCCCTCAGGCCATGAACGTACCCCACTTGCTGAGGGGTGCCCTGGAGGTTCAGTAAGGGAAGGGCGGACGCCTTCAACTCTAGATCGTGGGTGCCGTTCACTTTGTTGCCCTGGCGTCCGGGGTGCACGGCTAGAACGCTTTTTCCATTTCGATCCAGGCCGGCTGGCGCACGAAACCCAGCTTTTGGTTGATGGCCAGCATTCCTTCGTTGACCGTGGCGTTCCAGGTCTTGATCACCTTGTACCCATGCTTTTGGGCGTAGGCGATGGTGTGGAGCTTGAGGGCTAGGGCGATGCCCCGCCCCCGGTACTCCCGGCGCACAGCCGTCAGCCCCTGGTAAAGCGCCCCGGGCTCCCCTAGGTTCCGGGTGACGAAGCTTTCGCCGATGTACCGCTGGCCCTCCTTGGCCACGTAGAACCCATCGGGCAGGGATCCCGGTGCGGCGAGGGTGTACCGCACGAATTGGTCAAGGGGCGGAGGCGTGTAGGGCGTGTGGGAGGGGACGTCGGCCATCAGCGTGGTGTGCAGCTCATACACTTGCTCAAGCCACCGGGGGTTGCGTTCCTTCTCCTCGGCCAAGGTGGTAACTTCGACGCCCTCTCGTCTCAAGCGCTCGGCGTATTCTCGGAAAGGTTCGAAGTTGAATTTGTCCACGTCCAGCCGGGACTCCCAGGAGCGGAGTACCTCCCGGAACCCCCGGCGCTGTAGGAACAGCAAGGCTTCGGGCATGTTCTCCCGGCACGACGTGCCCACCCACAGCGCGCCCAACTCGCGCAGGTCCTGAATTAAGCGCTCGTACAGGAGGGTTCCAATGCCCTGGCGCTGGTGGCCGGGGTGCACGGCGATCCACATCCAGAACCTCTGGGGGTGAAAACGGGAGGGCATGTGGTGGTAGGTGCCGTACCCCACGATGGCGGACCCGCTTTGGGCCACGTACCTTTTGAGGACGTAGCGGGTCCGGTCGAAGTTCTCGTCGTCGTAGCGGAAGTCCTCCACCCGGGTTGGGTTCTCCGGAAACAGGGCCGTGTCGATCTCCACGAGCGCCCCATAGTCGTCGTTGCCAAGGGTGAATTCGCGCACTAGGACTTCGGTCATAGTTCCCTCCCCGCCAGTTTGGCTTGATGGTACCCGGTGTGTCCGTGGTCCACCTTGACGTGGACCAACCGGTACACCTCGCGCCGGGGGAGGTGGAGCCGCCTGGCCACTTCGCGGAGGGCTTCTCCAGGCTCCAAGCCCGAGTTCACGAGCTCCTCCCACAGGGCGCGCGGATCACGGGCCTCCTCGCGCGCTGGGGCCGAGGTGGAATCCGGCCCCACAAGGACCACGGCTTCGCCCAGGATTTCCTCTCGGCGGGCAAAGTCCGCCACCACTTGTTGGGCCGAGCCCCGAACGAACTCCTCGTGGACCTTGGTGAGCTCTCGGGCCACGACCACCATTCGCTGGGGGAAAAGCTGGGCCAGGACCTCCAAGGTGCCGAGGAGGCGGTGGGGTGACTCGTAGAAGGCTGTGGTCAGAAGCACCCCGCGGAGTTCCTCCAGGGCTCGCCGGCGCTTGCCCGCCGACCGTGGCAGGTATCCCCAGAACTGGAACCGGTCCGTAGGCAGACCGGAACCCACCAACGCCACCAGAAAGGCGGCTGGGCCGGGCACAGGTACCACAGGGATCCCTTTCTCCCTGCAGGCGTGGACGAGGAGGAAGCCGGGGTCGGAGATGAGGGGGGTTCCAGCGTCGCAAACCAGGGCCACCGACTTCCCCTCCTCAAGCAAGGCCAGGATTTCTGGAACCCGCTTTTCCTCCACCCCTTCGTACAGACTAGCGGCGAACGGCGTGGAGATCCCATAGTGGGCCAACAGCTTGCGGGTGCGGCGGGTGTCCTCGCCCACGATGAGGTCCACTTCTCGGAGGACCCGGAGGGCGCGGAGGGTGATGTCCTCCAGATTCCCGATGGGAGTGGCGCAGACGAAGAGGGTGCCAGGCACAAGCGAATTATAGCTTGCGGCCTGGGGCCGATCGGGCTATGTTTCCGTTGTGGACGTACGTTTTCGCGAAGCGAGGGCCCGCGTAGAGCGGCTGGCCCAGGTGGTGGGCGAAGAGGCCCTCCTCGAGGAGATCCGGGAGATCGAGAGGTCCATGGCCCGGCCGGGGTTCTGGGAGGACCGGTCCTCGGCCCAGACCAAGGTCCGGGCGCTCGAACAAGCCAAGGAGAGGTTGGAGCGCCTAAAGCTCCTGCGCCAAGACCTGGAAGAGGCCGAGACCCTGTGGGAACTGGCTGGAGAGGAGGGGGATGAGGCCACCCGAGAAGAGGCGGAGAAGAAGCTTTCCGCCCTGGAACAAGCTCTGGAACGGGAGAGGCTGGCCCTTCTTTTGCGCGGACCCTACGACGGAAACGACAGCTTCCTCGCCCTCAACGCCGGGGCAGGGGGCACCGATGCCCAGGACTGGACCGCCATGCTCCTTCGCATGTACACCCGTTTCTGCGAACGGGCAGGGTTCTCGGTTCGCCTGGTGGACGAAGCCCCGGGCGAGGAAGCCGGGCTCAAGTCAGCAACCTTGGAGGTGCGGGGCCGCCAAGCGTACGGCCTCCTGCGGGGGGAAACGGGGGTCCACCGCTTGGTGCGCATCTCTCCGTTCGATGCAGCAGCCCGGCGGCACACTTCGTTTGCCTCGGTGACCGTCACCCCCGTGGTCCCGGAGGAGGACCTGGCCATCTCCGAGGACGACCTCAAGGTTGAGTCGTTCCGCGCCGGGGGGCCGGGGGGACAACACATGCAGAAAAACGAGACTGCGGTGCGCATCACCCACCTTCCTACGGGGATCATCGTTTCCTGCCAGAACGAGCGGTCCCAGTACCAAAACAAGCTCACCGCCCTGCGCATCCTCCGGGCCAAGCTCCGGGCCCTCCTGGAACAGGAGCACGCCAAGAAAATCGAGGAGCTGCGGGGGGAGCTCAAAGACATCGAGTGGGGGCACCAAATTCGCTCGTACGTGCTCCAGCCCTACCAGTTGGTCAAGGACCACCGCACAGAAATCGAGGTGGGGAACGTCCAGGCCGTGCTGGATGGGGATCTCTGGCCGTTCATCTGGGGGTGGTTGGAGTCCCAGCCTAGGGAGCAGAGGAGCGGCAGGACAGGTTAAAGACCCAGGAACTCCAGGATGCCCTGGAGGATTCCCGTGGCCAGCCGATCCTGATAGGCTGGGCTGAGGAGTCGGATTCGCTCCGCCGGGCAGGAGAGATGGCCCACCTCCACCAACACGGCCGGAACTTTGCACGAGCTCAGGTACAGAGGTTGACGGCGCACACCCAGGTCCTGGGCTCCGGTGGCGAGGACGACTTCTCGTTGCACGTGCTCGGCCAGGCTGTACGAGGGGTCGCCAGGTGAGCGGGTTGTATCCACGAGGGTCTCTACCCCGCAGCGGGTGGCCTGGGGAAAGCTGTTGCCGTGGATGGAAATGTACGCGGCTGCGCCCAGGCGATGGGCTACGGCCAGCCGCTCCTCCAGGGTGAGGTACCGGTCCGTGTCCCGGGTCAGGACGACCTCCAGGTTGGGGTAGGACCGAGCGAGGGCCGCTACCCGGAGGGCAAGGGCCAGGTTGAGGTCCTTTTCGTCTACGCCCCCAATGCTTGCCCCAGGGTCCTTTCCTCCGTGGCCGGCGTCCACGACCACCCGGACGACCTTGGGGGAGGGCGAGGCTGGCGGCGCCACCGGAGTGGGCCGGAGGGTGAGGGAGAGGAACAGGACGAGGGTCATCATCAGGGCCACGGTGGCGGCCTTGGGCATGGGCGCACGGTAGAGGCTGGGACGGTGGTGGGCCAGGGAGTTCGTCCCCTGGGGAAGGGCCGCGGGGGAGTTGACCGGGGGAAGGAAGTGGGGTAGACTGCAAGTTGAAATTGATTCTCAGTTTGGACACCACCGCCGATCAACTCCCCCCAGGTCACGCGGCTACGGTCCTGGCCGTTCAGGCCGGACGGGGCGTGGCCCTCAGGTTGCGCACCCTGGGCCTCCGCCCCGGCTCGGTGGTGCGAGCCTTGGCCCACGGACCCTTGCGCGGCCCGGTGATCTTGGAGGTGGAGGGAACGCGCCTGGCCTTGGGGCGGGGCATTGCCCGACGCATCCTCGTCCGCCCCCATCCATGACCCGTGTAGCCTTGGTGGGACAGCCAAACTCGGGAAAGTCCACCCTGTTCAACGCCCTGGTGGGATTGCGCACCGTCGCATCGAATTTCCCGGGTACCACAGTGGAAGTCGCCCGGGGCCGGGCCGGAGCTAGGGGTCGGATCGTGGAATTCTTCGACCTTCCCGGGACCTACTCTTTGTTCTCCTCGGATCCCGCAGAAACGGTGACCAGGGAGTTCCTCCGGGAAGGCGAGATCGACGTGGTGGTCCACGTGGCCGATGCCTCCCTCCTCTGCCGATCCCTTGAGCTCACCCTCGAGCTTGGGGAGCTCGGCCTGCCCATGGTCTTGTGCCTGAACATGATGGACGAGGCGGAGCACAAGGGTTTGAAAGTGGACATGGCCAAGCTCGAGGAGAAGCTTGGGATTCCCGTGGTCACCACCGTGGCCAATCGAGGCGTGGGCCTCCAGGGACTGCTCCGCAGCATCTCCCGGGCCCGGCCGGCGCGAACCTTCGCCTATCCCCACGACCTCGAACAAGCCCTGGGCAAGACGAGGGAGGTCCTCAAGCAAGCTCCGGCGCAACGCCTGCCCCTTCGGCACGCGGCCACGCAAGCCCTGGCCGGCCGACTCCCGCTTTCGCCCTCGCTGAAGGCCGAACTGGAGCCCATTCGGGCCGAACTGGAGCGCCAGCGGGGGGAAGACCCGGCCCTGGTGTTGGCCGACGCTCGCCATGCCCTGGCCACCCGGGTTTTCGAGGAGACCGTCCAAGTCGTGCACGCCCGCATCACCTGGAGGGAGCACCTCGACGACGTCTTGATGCACCGGCTGTTGGGGTACCCCATCCTCCTCGCCACCTTTCTCGGGCTGTTCTGGAGCGTGTACCGAATGGGAACGTTCCTGGAGGGTCTGTTGACTCCCCGCCTCCAGGCCGTGTCCGAGTTTTTGGGGCACGCGTTGGGTGAAGGGGTCGCGGCGCAGGTCCTTCTGGGAGCCGTGGACGGCCTGTGGGCCGGGGCGGCGATCGTCCTCCCTTTCCTCGTCCCTTTCCTTGTCCTTCTGGCCTTGCTCGAGGACGTGGGGTATCTGCCCCGCATTGGTTTCCTCTTGGATGGCCTCATGCACCGGGTGGGCCTCCACGGGAAGAGCATGATCCCCTTCCTCCTTGGCTATGGGTGTTCGGTGCCGGCGGTGGTGGCGACCCGCATCCTCGAAGACGAGCGCGATCGGGTGCTGACCGCGGGGCTAGCGGTGTTGGTTCCCTGTGCAGCTCGGACGGTGGTCCTCCTGGGCCTGGTGGGCCGGTTTGTCGGTCCAGGTGTGGCGTTGGGTCTGTACCTGCTGAACGCGGCGGTGGTGGCGGGAGCAAGCTGGCTCTTGTCTCGGCTTGTTCCGAACGCGGGAACAGGGCTGGTCCTGGAAATTCCACCCTACCGTGTTCCTCAGCCCCGGGCCGTGGCGGGCAAGGTGTGGCTGCGCCTCAAGGGGTTTGTGCTGGTGGCTTGGCCGGTTCTTGTGGGGGGAAGCGCGTTGTTGGCTCTTCTTGGCGCCCTGGGTTGGAACCGCTGGCTCGACGCGGTGGTGCGGGTGTTCAGCTGGCCTCTGGGGCTGCCCCGGGAGGCTGGGGTACCCCTCGTGTTCTCGGTCTTGCGCAAGGAGCTTGGGCTTGTGTTGCTCGAACAGGCGCTGGGGACCGGGGATTTCCCCGCGGTGTTGACCCGGGGCCAAATGGTGGTGTTTGCCGTGTTCCTGATGTTCTTCGTCCCTTGCTTGGCTACCGTGGGCGCCTTGGGCCGGGAATTGGGTTGGAAAAAGACAGCAGCAGTCGTGGCCGGGACCACGGTGTTGGCTTTGGGACTGGGATTGGTCGCTCGAGCTGTCGCTGCCCTGCTCTAGCGGGGGCCGAACAGGGCGGTGCCCAGCCGAATCATCGTCGCTCCTTCTTCCACGGCCACTTCAAAGTCCGCGCTCATCCCCATGGACAACGTGTCGAAGTGGGGCGTGCCGAGCTCTGCTCGGAGCTGATCGAACAGACGGCGCATCGCCCGGAAGTAGGGACGAGAGTCCTCCGGCGTGGGGGGAGCCGGGGGTAAGGCCATCAGGCCCTTCAACCGGAGGTGGGGAAGCTCCAAGAGGTGCCGAGCGAAGGGGAGTAGTTCCTCGGGGAGGACCCCGCCCTTTTGGGGCTCGCGGCCCACGTTCACTTGGATGAGGACGGGAAGAGGGCGGCCTTGGGTGGCCCGTTCCTGATTCAATTTCCGGGCCAGGTCCATGGAGTCGAGCGTTTGGATCCAGTCGAACACCTGGACAGCTTTGGGAACTTTGTTGGCCTGCAGGCGACCGATCATGTGCCAGGTGACGCCCTCGCCGAGGGCCTGTCTCTTGGTCGCGGCCTCCTGAACGTAGTTCTCCCCGATGTGGGCAATCCCCGCGTCGATGGCCTGGCGGATCTCTTGAACAGTACGGTCCTTGGTGGCCGCCAGGACAGTCACCCCCGGCGGAACTCGCCTGAGCAGTTGTTCCACACGCTCTCCCACGCTACCCATGGGCCCTTGGCGATCCGCGAGCATTGTACGCTGAAGTGCTCGAGCAGGAGCGGCGCCGGGCCTCCCTTGTGGGGTGGGAGCCTTTGCAGGGGTTACGGTCCCTTGAGGTGGATGGACTGGTCGATCGGTTTGAACTGATCCCAGCGGTAGCCTTGGGCCTCGAGTTTCGCGCGGATGGCGACCATCGTGCCCTCGGGGAGGCTCGGTGTGCGGCTGAGGATCCACCCAAAGGAGCGCGCAGGGTGCCCCACAACCGCGTAGGTGTACTCCGCAGCGAGGTCCACAACCCAGTAGTCCCCGGCGAACAGCCACATGCCGAACAGGGAGACGAAGCTGACCTTGAGTTTGGCTGGTTCTTGGGGGTTGGGGATCCATGCCCGGCCCACAACGCGGCTTTTGCGGCCCCTGGCATCGTAGCACTCGTTTACCACCTCGATTTGGCCGTTGGGCAGGAGCTTGTAGGTGGCAGTGGTGCCCTGAGCGCAGCCCCGTTCGAAGCGGGTGGGGATGTGAGCCAGCGCGTACCAGGTTCCCAGGTAGCGCTGGAGATCAAGGGTCGTCACAGTCTGGGGCTTGGGACCAGGACCGATGACGCTGAAGGCCAGAGCAACCCCTACAACCAAGACGATCGGTCCCCAGGGGAACTCCAACGGACCACCTCCTGCGGGTAGTCTAGGCAGGGCCTCCCCAGCTGTCTACCGCTCTGTGAGCGTTGGAGGGCGAGCGTTCGAGGAGAGAGTTCGACTCCGGGAGGGGCTTCAACCATCCTCGGAAGGTTGCCGCGCTCTCCTCCAAGTGGTAACGTCACTCGCTGATACTGGGTGCAACGGGGCACCTTGGCTCCGACCTTCTAGGACTGCCCCATCGCGCAAAGAAGATCGACGTGGCAACGACAGCCTAAGTGCCATTGCGCAACCACGAAGCCGAACGGTTAGCGTTGAGTACGTCGCCTTGCGCCCAATCGCAGTTCGGCAACTGCGTAACTCACCCCGATTCTTTCGGTCCTTCCCTCCCTGCTTGTTGACCACCCCTTTCGTTGCGTCTCTTGCTCCTGGGGACCAATGGTTGCCAACGCCCGCGAGACCTCCCCACGAGGGCCCCATCCAAGCTACTTCCCTTTGGGTTGTCACCGCCGGGTTAGAACTGACCCACTGGCGCCGGTCTGGTTTTGACCGTCCCCCTGGCCAGGGCAACTTCTCGTCCTGTGGTAATGACGGGAGGTGTGCAGAGCAGATGCTGGGAGGCGGGACGGTGAAGCAGATGTACGAGCTGGCAGGTGGGGGACAGTCGATCCGTGGGATCGCCCGGAGCTTGGGGATCTCCCGCAACACGGTGCGCAAGTACCTGCGGTCCCCGCAGGTGCCTACGCCCAGGCCACGACCCGGAAGGGTCTCCAAGCCTGACCCTTACAAGCCCTACATCCGTGGCGGCGTCCCCTCGGTGGTTACCGTCCTGTGGTGGAGTAGTCCAACGCAGCGCACCAGAGATTCCCTTCGTGGCCGGGGGGACGGTAAGAACTCGGGGGTCACCCCACGAAAGGCAAAGAAGTGGACTACAGCCGGGCTGGGGAGTTATCCACAGGGAAAAGGGGCCCCTACGCGCGCGAAACTATTACCCCAGAGAAGTACAACAAAGCCTTACGGACGGCCGCCGTCCTTCTGACCCCACAGCTCCCATCAGGGGCCAGCGGGCCCACCGTTGGGCGATGGCGAGGGTCCGGGAGGAGGTGAACCGCTGGCCGATCTCCCCAGAGCGGCGGGCGCGGGTGCTGGCCGGGGTGGCGCCGCCCCTCTGGCGGGCGATTCGGGAGCAAGAGGTGCGGACGCGGGGCGAGCTCGCGGCCGTGGTCCGGGGCCTTGTCCGCCGGCTCCAGGAAGCCGAGGGGATGTCCGGGAGC
>CAKZKH010000094.1 GCA_937122485.1 uncultured bacterium
TTTTCTGGTGAACAGTTTGGTGGACCGCCCCAGGGGGTTATCGAAGGGGCAAGGGTCGAGGTTTGCTTAGCAGGGGAGAGCCAGACGCGATCAAAAAGTAAAGGTTTGACCCCCAACACGGGGACCTCGTCGCCCGGGGGTTCGTCGAGGCCCAGGAACAGGGCCCGACGAAGGTCCTCACCGTGACCGCGGCCCTCTTCCGCTACTGCGGGGCCTCGTCCCTCGACGAGCTGCGGGCCCAGCTTGGGCCGGCGAGCAACGAAGGGGTCCCACGATCGTAGAGCCGGACACCGTCGCGCGGCACGCCGGGAACGGATCACGGACTCCGCTGGGCAACGTCCATTCTCCCTCGGCGCACGCCTGACTTGACAGCAAGGGGGGAGGGGCGTATAATAGCCTCGACTCCGTAAGGGGGGCAGATGGCGATCCTCGCCGTTCTCTCGGCTGCGTTCTTCTTCCCCGCGCCCCCCGGGCTCCTCGCAACGCTCGCCGCCCCGACTACAGAAACACTCTCGGCAGTCCAACTCGCCCGGGGGCGGTGGGCCCTCCTGTTCGTGGTCGTCCCCGGCTGCCCGGCCTGTGAGGAGGCCATTCTCTGGCTGGGCCAGGCCGCCAACGTCTTTCCGAAGATCCGGTTCGCGCTTGTGGCCCCCGAGATCACGGCGGAACTCGCTCTCCTAACGAACGTCGCTGCGCCCTGGGTGAGGATCGTCCTCGACCGGGGTGGCGCGCTGGGAGGCACGTTCGGGGTAAGGCGTGCCCCTACCGTGATCCTCCTTGTGGAGGGGACGCCGGCCGGGCGGCTGGACTGGCCGTTCAGCGAGCAGGATCTCTCCGCTGCTTTCGCAAGTTCGCTCCTTGAGGAGACGGTCTACGACCTCGTTGGTGTACCTGCTCCGGACTTCGTGACCCACGATCTCGAAGGAACCGAGGTTCGTGCGAGCGAGCTGTCTCGTCCCTTGCTCCTCGTGTTCTTCAACCCGGGCTGCCCTCCCTGTTGGGAGGTGTTGCCGGGGCTGGCCGAGATCTCGCGGGAGGTGGCGGTGGCCGTGCTTGCGTTCGTCCTCGAAACCGGTCTCTCCCCGGCCGACCGGGGCCGGCTGGAGGGGTTCGTCCAGGCTGTTCAGGGGTACCCACGGCTTGTTCTTCTGATTCGGAACGTAGAGATCATGAGGACGTACGGAGTGACGAAAATGCCAAGCTACATCTTGATCGGCAGGAAGGGGGTGGTGATCTGGGTTTCGGATGGACCGAAGAGTGTCGGTGACTTACAGGAAGCCGTGCGTGCGGCACTGGCTGAGGGCAAGTGAGGTGTCCAGAGGAGGGAGGTTGAGATGTTGAAGCGAGTTGCAGCGTTGGTAATCCTGATGGTGTTCGCGGGCGGGATCCTCGGGTTCGCCGAGGGAGACGTGGGAGAGGCGAGCGCAGCCTATCCATCCCCAGAACTCGGTGTTGGTTTGGAGCAATCCAGGGACGACGACTTCTTCTATATTTGTGCAGATCTGGGCTGCTGGTGCGCTTCCTGGGACGAGGTGTGCTGCGTCCGGCAATGTTCTCACTGGACCTGCTTTTTTGTGCCGCCGGGGCATGCGTATTTGTGTGACCGTTTCTACATTTTCTGGTGTGCGTGGTGGCCCAACTGCTATGATGCCCCTCTCCCACGCCGTGCCTGCGAGGCAGCGATGTAGGAGGCGATCATGAGGTGGGTGGAGGATGTAGCACGTTTGATCGTGTTCATTAGCGTCATGGCCTATGGTGCCGCCATCTGCGGCTCTGCGGGAGGCGTCCCGCCTCCCAGCACACTGGCGATCGAACAAGGGGCGATCCTCTTCGGGGTTCACCCCCTCGCAGACGACCAATTGCTCGTGCAAAGGGTCAAGGGAAAGCTTTACTCGGTGTTGCTATGGGATCTCTCCGAGGGTCGGGGGCAGGAAACGATTTCTTTCCAAGGG
>CAKZKH010000095.1 GCA_937122485.1 uncultured bacterium
AGGCGGCGTAGTGGGCCGCTCCCCCGTCGGGCAGATCGTCGCGGTCTACCGAGGTGAGGACCACGTAGCGCAGCCCCAGTTCGCGGACAGCTGCTGCCAGGTGCTCGGGCTCGTGGGGATCCGGGGCTTGGGGACGGCCGTGGCTCACCGCGCAAAACCGGCACGCCCGCGTGCACACGTCCCCCAGGATCATGAACGTGGCTGTGCCCTGGCCCCAGCAGGTAGGCAGGTTGGGGCAGTGGGCCGACCGGCACACCGTGCCCAAGCGATGGCGTTCCAACACACCATCCACCCGAGCAACCCGGGCTAGCTCGCCGGCGTGGACGTGCACCTTGAGCCACTCGGGCTTGGCGAGCTCCACTGGCGAATCACCTCCCCAGCCACAGGCACAAGCTCCACCTCAAAGACCTCGGCGAACGCTCGTAACGCCTGCTCCGTGGCTTCGAGGATGGAGATGGGGCGCCCTGCGAGGTCAGCCAGAGCCACAGCTTCCACGCCCTGCAAGCCACAGGGAACAATCAGGGCAAATCCGTTCAACGTGAGGTCCACGTTGAAGGCCAGCCCGTGGAGGGTAACCCAGCCTTTGACGTGGATGCCCACAGCGCCGATCTTGCCCTGGGAGGTCCAAGCGCCGGGGAAACCGGGCTTGCGGTAAGCGGGCACGCCGAAGGCCCGGGCTGTGCGAATCATCACCTCTTCCAGGTTCTCCACGTACCCATGGACGTCCAGCCCCAAGGCCTTGAGGTCCAGGATGGGGTACATCACCAGCTGGCCGGGGCCGTGGTACGTGACATCGCCCCCCCGTTCGCTGGGGAAGACCTCCACGCCCAGGCGCTGGAGCTCTTGGGAGCTGGCCAAGACGTGTTCCGCACGGGCCCCCCGGCCGAGCGTGATCACCGGCTCGTGCTCCAAGGTGAGCAGCACATCGGGGATCACGTTGTGGCGACGCAGGGCATGTAGGCGCCGCTGGAGCTCCAAAGCCGGCCCGTAGGCCATCCGCCCCACATCCCCGTGCAGGACCGCGCGGTTCTCTCCCCTCATCTTGCCTCAGCTCAGCCCCAGACGGGCCAAGAGTTGGCCTGAATGCACCGCCTGGCCTTCGGAGACGACCAGCTCCTCCAAGGTTCCCGCCGCGGGAGATTCGATCACGAACACTGCCTTGTCGGCCTCCACCTCGGCCACGGCCTCGCCCACTTCCACTTCGTCGCCCGCGCCCTTCAGCCAGCGCAAAAGGCGGGCTTCCACGACTTCCCCCAGCTCGGGAACCACAATTTCCATGGGACCTCCCCGGGTTCAATTGTAAGGGGCGCTCAACTGGGGTGGGCTTGGCGGTACCGTTCCCGGGCCGACTGCACCACTTTCCACGCCCCCTCGGCCCCTTGCCAACCCACCACCTCGGTCTCCTTGGCCTCCAACGTCTTGTACACCTGAAAGAAGTGCTCCACTTCCAAAAGGAGATGGCGGGGGAGGTCGGAGATGTCCTGAACTTCGCGGAAGCGGGGATCCACGGCGGGAACGGCTAGGACCTTCTGATCGCGCCCTTTCTCGTCCCGCATGTCCAGGAGCCCCACCGGGCGAACGGGGACGAGGCAACCCGGAAACGTGGGCTCGTGGGTGAGGATGAGCACATCCAAATGGTCTCCGTCCTCCGCCAGGGTGTCTTGGAGGAACCCGTAATCGGCAGGATAGTGGAGAGGGGAATACAACACACGGTCCAGGCGGATTGTCCCCGTCCGGGGATCCAGCTCGAACTTGTTGCGGCTTCCTTTGGGCGTTTCCACCACCGCGTGGAGGACGTGGGCCATGACCTGATCTAGGGGGAGCTCTCCAAGTTCTCCAACCGCAGCTTGATCCCTTGGTCGTCGGGGGCCGAGGCCAGGGCTTCTCGGTAGGCGGCGATGGCCTGGGTCCGGGCGTTGGCGATTGTCTTGTCCAATTCGGCCAACCGGGCCGCACGAGCTGGGGACTCCGGTTCCTTCTGGAGTTCCTCCCGCTCCTTTCTCGCTTCCTCCAGCTTCTCTTCGTACACCGTGCCGACGATGAACGCAAGGTATTTTTCTTCCGTCTTCCCGGCCTTGCGGATCTCCTCGAACAGGGCCAGGGCGCGGTCGAGGTTCCTCTCCTTGGTGTAGGCGGCCTCAAGCAGGGGGTCGTAGACCTTAACCTGGGCCGTGTCTTTGGCTTGCCTGAGCCAGGCATCGAACCGCTCTCCGCGGACCTTCTGTTCGTAGTCGGCCTTCACTTGCTCGGCGACCTCGGCGTAGGGGGGCTGGCGGGCCTCGCGGCGCCCTGTGACCAGAATGATGTGGTAGCCGAACTGGGTCTTGACCACGTCGCTCACCTGTCCCACCTTGAGGGCAAACGCAGCCTCCTCGAACTCAGGAACCATCATCCCTCGGCCGAACCAGCCCAGAGCACCGCCTGCGGCCGCGCTGCCAGGGTCTTGAGAGTACAAGCGGGCCAGCTCGGCAAACTGTGCTCCCGCGTTGAGTTGCTCAAGGATCTTGTTGGCCTCGTCCTCGGTTTGGACCAGGATGTGGGAAGCTTCCACCTGTTCTTCGGTGGCGTACTTGGCCATGTTTTCCTCGAAGAACTTGAGGAGATCGGCTTCGGTGGAGGTGAGGGGTGCGGCCACGGCCTGGGCCACCTTCTGGTACAGAAGGCCGTCGGCCACCTGCTTGCGGGCCGAGGCTTTGAAGTCCAAGAGGTTCGAGCCCTGGAGCTGAAGCAACACGGACAACGTCTCTTCGTTCAGCCCCTGGGCCTGGAGAAACTGGGCGTACTGTTTGTCAAACTCAGCCGCTACCTCCTCCTCCGAGGGGGTTACCCCCCTCCGCGCGGCCTCCACCTTCACCAAAGCTTGGCTGACCAGGGTCTCTAGGGCAGCGACCTCCATGTCCAGGAGGAACATCCTCCCCCGAGCTCCGGTCAGGAACTGCTGAATGTCCAGTCCAAACTGGGCGTAGATCTGCCGGTAGTAATTGAGAACCGAGGTCTTCACCGAGGAAAACTCCTCCCGGGTCACCACTTGCCCGTTCACCGCCGCCAGAGCGTTGGCCGGGACCGCAGGGGTGGCTGTCGTGGCAGTTGTCGCAGGGGGAGTTGCCCTTCTTTGGCAACCCAGGAAGAACAAGGAAAAAACAACAATCAAAACACCAGCCACGCGGGCCGGTCTTGGCATCTTCGCCTCCTTAACTGGGAGAATAACCGATTTTGACCGGCGAAGGAAGCAAGAGGTATGGAGATCCTGGGGAGCGGATGTAGAGAGGAAGGGGAGGCCCGAGCGGGCCTCCCCAGGATCTCAGGGCCGCAACAGGGGGAGGAGCTTGGCGATCAGATCTTCCATGGCCCCCTGGAAGGCAGTTCCCCAAGGTGCCTGGGTGAAGGTGGGGGTCCCGAACACGAGCTCGGCCGCCACCGTGGGGCTGATGGTGAACGTCCGCGTGGCGATCAGCACATTGGTGGAGGCGTCGTAAAGCTCCGCCAGGTAGTCCCCTGGGGCTGCTTGGGGTGGGAACAACTGGTTCCAGGTCCACGTCACGCAGGGGTTCACCACCGTGGAAGCTTGCAGGGGGGAGGTCCACACCGGCGTCAGGGCCGCCACGGGACGGATCGTCACGTAGAAGGTATTGGGGGGCGCGGGATCGCGATACCCCAGGGTCACGTTCTCCCCGGAGTAGTACACGGCCTTGTCCGTGCGGAATCCCCCTCCACACACGTCGACCGGGAAGTACAGGGTCACCTCCACCGAGGCCGGTCCGGACGCTGTCCCCGCCCCGGAAACACGCTTGCTCTCCCCGGTGCGGAAGTCCAGCACTTGGGCCCCGAGCTCGGTGTACACCGAAGCTCCCCGAACTGTGAAGAACAGGAACGTTAGGGCGATGGAGGAAGCGGAGAACTTGTCCACCGATCCTTGGATGAGCAGTTCGGCGCCGAGACCCTGGGCTGCCGCCCCCCAAGCCTCGGGCCCGGGAACGAGTCCAAACTGCTGTACCCAAGACTGGA
>CAKZKH010000096.1 GCA_937122485.1 uncultured bacterium
GCCGGGAGAACCGGGCCCAGATGGGGGTAGGCCTGGAAGGCCTGGGCGATGGAGCCCACGGCGTAGGGGCGGGGATCCACCAGCTCGGCCCGCAACTTCCGCGCCGCCACCGCCCCAGCCCCAAAGGGCATCTCCCCGTGGGTCACGGTGGGCCCGTCCTCGATGGCCAAGACCCTTCGCCCCTCCACCACCCCTGGGTTTTCCACAGCAATGGGGGAAGCGGCCTCCACTACCCGGGCGTGGGGGTTGAGCTCGGCCACCGCCGCCCGCAGCTTCTCCACCGGCCCGATCCCGGCGGTGTCCACCTTGTTGATGACCACAATGTCCGCCTGACGGATGGTGACCGAACCGGGCCAGTAGGTGGACTCGTGCCCGGCCCGCAACGGATCCGCTACCACGATCAGCAAGTCCGGGCGAACGAAGGGGAAGTCGTTGTTGCCCCCGTCCCACAGGATCACGTCCGCCTCCCGCTCGGCCTGGCGGAGGATCTTGTCCATGTCCACCCCGCTGTAGACCACGGTGCCCTCGCGAATGTGCGGTTCGTACTCCTCCCGTTCCTCAATCGTGCACCCGGCTCTGTCCAAATCGCCCAGGGTGGCGAAGCGCTGCACCACCTGCTGGGTGAGGTCGCCGTAGGGCATGGGGTGACGGATCACCACGACCTGCAGCCCCCGGGCCTTGAGGAGGCGGGCCACCTTGCGGGTGGTCTGGGACTTGCCCGAACCGGTGCGCACCGCACACACGGCCACCACGGGCTTTTGGGCCTTCAGCTGAGTCGAGCTCGGGCCCAGAAGCCAAAAGTCCGCACCCGCGGCCATGGCCCGGGCACCGCGGTCCATCACGTGCTGGTGGGAGACATCGGAGTAGGCAAACACCACCTGGTGCACCTTGTGCTTGGACACCAATTCTTCCAAGCGCTGCTCGGGCTCAATGGGGATGCCTTGGGGGTAGAGTTTCCCGGCCAACTCGGGGGGGTACCGCCGCCCCTCAATTCCGGGAATCTGGGTAGCCGTAAAAGCCACGACCTGATACGCATCGTTGTCCCTGAAGGCCACGTTGAAATTGTGAAAGTCGCGGCCGGCAGCGCCCATAATGATGACCTTAGTCTTCCTCATAAATCACCTCAAGAGTAGTGCGAAGCGGCCGCAGTATACCCCAGGGCCGTGAGGTTGGCCGCCCTCGCCCGGTGGGGTACCATTCGCCGGATGACGGTCCCCAACTTGCTCACCCTTGCCCGGGCCGCCCTCCTCGTCCCCACGCTCATCGCGACCGTCCAGGGCCACTTCTTCTTGGCCTTTTTCCTGTTTCTTGGGGCTTTGGTCAGTGACGTGCTGGATGGGTGGGTTGCCCGGCGGGCCGGCCAAGTGACCCTCCTCGGGCAGCTCCTCGACCCCCTTGTGGACAAGGTGTACTACGGGGGCCTGTTCGCCGCCCTGGCCGGGGTGGGCAAGATCCCCTGGCTGGGGTTCGTTGTGTTCGCCCTCCCCCAAGTGGGCCTGGGTTTGGGCACCCTTGTGTTGTGGAACCGCCGGGAGCAGTTCGTGGCCCGCTGGCCTGGCAAGTTGGCCGCCTTCCTGACCGCTATCGCCGCCGGCCTGCTCCTAATGACCTCCGTGGGGCAAGTGCCCTTTTGGCTGGCCGCCGGCGCTCAGGTCATGGCCGGGGCGTACTACTTAGTTCGCCAGACCAAGCGGCAAACTCCGGCGGTGGGGGCGCCCGCACCTCGAGCCACTGGGAAGAGCGGGGATGGGTGAACCCCAACACCCAAGCGTGAAGCAGTAGCGCATCCCCCCCTTGGCCGTACTTCCTGTCCCCCACCACGGGGTGGCCGATGGCCCTGAGGTGAACCCGGATTTGATGGGTCCGCCCCGTGCGCGGCTGTACCCGAAGAAGGGACTTACCCCCCCGCCGACCCAGGACCCAGAACTCCGTGTACGCTGCTTTTGTGCCTCCCAATTGCATCCGCCAAGGGTGCGTGCGGTCCCGGCCCAGGTGGCCTTCGATCGCCCCCTCGTCCACCTCCACCTCGCCTTCCACCACGGCCAGGTACTCCTTGTGCACCTTGCGGTCCTTGAACTGTTGAGCCAAGCTGTGAAGAGCCTGCTCGGTCTTGGCCAGTACCAACGCTCCAGTCGTTTCGGCATCGAGCCGGTGGACCACACCCGGGCGGTTCTCCGGGCCTGGGGCCAGAGGTCCCCGGGCAAGCAGAGCCGCCACAACCGTGGGACCTTCCTTCACCCCGGCTGGATGGACCGGCACACCCCGGGGCTTGTTGATCACCACAACGTCGTCGTCTTCCCAGAGAACCGCAAGGTCCAACGGCCGCGGTTGAATCCCCGGGCCCCGCCACGCGATCTCGATGACCTCCCCCGCTTTGAGCCGACGGCTGGGTTGTACCCGCTGGCCCCCCAGGCGAACCTGCCCCCCAGCGACCAAGCGCTGAACCAGAGCTCGGGAAACCCCCAACTCTTCGGCGAGGAACCGATCGATCCGGTGGCCGGCCTGTTCCGGTCCCACCAAGATGCGATCCGAACGCAATCCTTCCGTTGTTCCCATGCTGAGAGGGAAGTATAATTCCCAAACCATGGGCGCGATTCACGACAAACTGGAAGCCTTGGTGCGCCAGGCCGCCGCGGCGGCTGGGGTGGAGCTTTACCACTGGGAGCTCCACCAGAGCGGCCGTGGGGGCATGCTTCACGTGCAGATCGACCGCCCAGAAGGAGTTACCTTGGACGATTGCGCCCGGACCAGCCGCATCCTGGAGGGGCTGTTGGACTCGGCCGATCCCATCCCCGGGTCGTACGTGCTGGAGGTGTCCTCGCCCGGGGTAGAACGGGGGCTGTGGAGCGCCTCCCATTACGCCCAAGCCGTGGGGAAGACGATTCAAGTCCTCGCTCGACCCGAGGGGGCCCACCAGGGGCGCCTGGTGCAGGCCACGCAACACGAGATCACCTTGGATGAAGGGGGCCGCGTGCACGTGATCCCCTTGGCTCACGTCGTCCGCGCTCGGGTCCGCTACGAGGAAGGAACACATGAACATCGAATTCCTGGAAGCCATTGAAGAAATGGCCCGCACCCGGGGGATCGACCGGGAGCTGGCCTACGAAGCCATGGAGAAGGGCATTGCTGAGGCCCACCGGGAGGAGTTCGGGGGGGAAACCCTCCCCCAGGTCCGGATCGACCGGCGCTCGGGCGAGGTGTATGTCAACGGCCAGAAGTTCGACCTGGCCAATCTGGGACGAATTTCCACCCGCAAGGCCGAGGAGCTGTTCCGCAAGGAGATTCTCCGCCGCCGGCGGGAATCCCTGTACGAGATGTACGCGAACCGGGTGGGGGAAATCCTCAACGGCTACGTTCACCGGTTCACCCGAGAGCGAGACCGGGACCAGTGGAATGTGTGGATCAACCTGGGCGAGCTGGAGGCCTTCCTGCCCGCCGAGGAACGCCTGCCCACCGAGCGCTACGAACCCGGCACCCGCCTGCGCACCTACCTGTACAAGGTGGAAAAGACCCAGGGGGACCCCAAGCTCTACGTGTCCCGGGCCCACCCCGACTTCGTGGCCAAGCTCTTGGCCCTGGAGGTACCGGAGTTGGAGCAGGGCATGCTGGAGGTGGTAAAGGTGGCCCGGCTGCCCGGGGTCAAGTCCAAAGTGCTTGTTCGCGGCGTGGACCCCCGCATCGATCCCGTCGGAAGCTGCATTGGGCCCGGAGGAAGCCGGATCCGGGCCGTGAGTCGGGAGCTCTCCGGGGAGAAGGTGGACATCGTGCGCTGGAGCGAGGACCTGCGCCAAGTCCTGCGCGGTGCCTTGGCGCCGGCCAGCACCCTGGACATCGAGATCGACGAGCACGCGAAGAAGGCTGTGGTGACCGTCCCCGAGCATGAGATCTCCTTGGCCATCGGGCGCGAGGGGTACAACGTCGAGCTCGCGGCCAAACTCACCGGCTATGCCATCACCGTCCGCAAGCCCTCCGGGGAAACGTCCAAGTCCCGGTAACGGGCAGCGGCTGCGCGACCGGCTGTTCGCCGGGGTGGCCCGGCTGGCCCTCAACCACCCCTGGCTTGTTCTGGCGGTGTTTGTGGGGTTGGCCGGCCTGGCCGTGTGGTACATCCAGGACTTCCCCATTCGCACCGCTTACCTGGACCTCCTGCCCCAACGGGACCCGTTGGTGGAGAAGTTCCGGCTCATCGAGCAGGAGCTGTCCAGCACAGATGTGGTGGCGATTCTGCTCACCCTCACCCGTCCTCCTGCCTCCCCGGAGGAGCGGGTTCAACGGCTCACCGCAGGGGCGGACCGCATTGCGGCCAACCTAAACCAGCCCACCTTCGTGCGCGCGTCCTACAAGCTGGGTGAGGGGATCCCCACGCCCTCGGAGATCTT
>CAKZKH010000097.1 GCA_937122485.1 uncultured bacterium
GCATACGGCTCGTGCAGGAGCAAGATCCGCCGGCCCGCAAGTTCCAGCTCCTTGGGCCCCACGTGAATCTCCCCCACCCCGGCAAACCGCTCCCGGAGGTAAAGCCTGTCCCCGTCGTTGTTGCCAAACACGGCCACCACCCGCAACCCCGCCTCCCGAAACGGCTCGCTCATGAACGGGGCCACAATGTCCCCGGCGTGCAAAACAAGCTCCACCCTTTCGGCCTTGAACAGGGCCAGGGCCCGACGCAGGCGGTCCATGTGGTCGTGGGTGTCGGAAATCACCCCTAACCGCACTTCACGTCCTCCCTGGCCTGTTCCCACGGCATCCTGAGCACGGGCTGGCGCACGGCCCGCACCTCGTCCAGCCGGCGCACCGGCGTCCCATGGGGCGCTTCCTTCAGCAGGTGTGGACTCTCCTTCGCTTCCTGAGCAATCTTGATCAGGGCCTCGGCGAAAGCGTCCAAAACCTCCTTGGGCTCCGTCTCTGTAGGCTCGATCATCAGGGCCTCTTTGACGATCAGGGGGAAGTACACCGTAGGGGGATGGAATCCATAGTCGATCAGGCGCTTGGCGATGTCCATGGTGCGGATGCCCTCGGCCAGGCCCTCCCCGGAGAGAACGAACTCGTGCATGCACATCCGGTCGTAGGGGAGCCTGTACGTGCCCTTGAGGCGTTCTTTGAGGTAGTTGGCAGCCAAAACGGCGCCCGCGGACACCTCCCGCAGGCCCTCGTCCCCCAAAAGCAGAACATAGGCCAGGGCCCGCACCGCGACCAGGAAATTGCCAAAGAATGGGTGCACTTGGCCGATCGACTTGGGCTTGTCCCAACTCAGCCGGAACCTTTCACCCTCCCGCACGACCTCGGGCACGGGCAAGTAGGGCACAAGGCGCTGGGAAACAGCCACAGGGCCTGCGCCCGGCCCGCCGCCCCCGTGGGGAGTGGAAAACGTCTTGTGCAGGTTGAAGTGGAACACGTCGGCCCCCATGTCGCCCGGCCGGGCCCGACCCACGTAGGCGTTGAGGTTGGCCCCGTCAAAGTAGCACAACCCCCCGGCCTTGTGCACCCGCTCGGTGATCTCCAAGATGTCCTGTTCAAAAATCCCTAGGGTGTTGGGTACGGTCATCATGATGCCGGCGACCTCGGGGGAAAGGGCGCGCTGGAGGGCCTCGAGGTCCACCGTGCCCCGGGCGTTGGAGGAAATGGAAACCACTTGGAAGCCGATCATGGCCGCGGAAGCGGGGTTGGTCCCATGGGCCGAATCCGGAAGCAAAATTTTGGTCCGAACTTCCCCACGGTCCTCAAAGTACCGCTTGAACAAGAGCAGCCCCGTGAGCTCCCCGTGGGCCCCGGCCGCGGGCTGCAAGGAAACCCCGGGCATCCCGGCCAAGCTCTTGAGGTACTGGCCCAGCTCCCAAAGCACCGCCAGCGCCCCTTGGACCTCCTCCTCTTCCAGCAAAGGATGAAGGTGGGCAAAGCCGGGCAGCCGGGCCAGGTCCTCGTGGAGCTTGGGGTTGTACTTCATCGTGCAGCTACCCAACGGATAAAACCCGGTGTCCACCCCGTAGTTGAGGCGGGAAAGGGCCGTGTAGTGGCGCACAAGCTCCGGCTGGGATACCTCGGGCAGTCGGGGAGGGGTTCGACGCCGGAGTTCCCCGGGGACGGCCTGCAAAACTTCCTGCTCGGAGCGACCCAGGTTGGCCAGGGCCGTGGCTCTCCGCCCGGGCACGGACCGCTCGTAAATCGTGGTCATCGAAGCTTACCTCCTTAGGGCCTGCACAAAACGTTCAAGTTCCTCGTCGGTGCGCTTTTCGGTCACGGCAACCAAAAAAGCGTCGGAGACCCCCGTGGGCTGCAAGAACTGGGGCCCAAGCACGGCCAGGCCCGCCTGGCGCAGTTTCTTTACAGCGCCAACAGGGTCGGAGGTGGCCACAGCGAATTCGTGAAAAAACGGCCCGGAGAACCTCAACCGGTACCCAGACAATCGCCCGATTTGTTCCGCCAGGCGGTGGGCTTTGTCCAGGCACAGGAGGGCCACACGGCGCAGGCCCTCCGGACCCAGGGCCGCCAGGTACACCGTAGCCGCCAGGGCGCACAGGGCCGAGTTGGTACAGATGTTGGACGTGGCCTGCTCCCGACGGATGTGCTGCTCCCGGGTCTGGAAGGCCATCACGTACCCGGGCTTGCCCTCGGCATCGCACGTGCCTCCGGAGAGCCTGCCCGGCATGCGCCGCAGGTGCTCGGCCCGGGTGGCGAAAATCCCAAGAAGGGGGCCCCCGAAGGAAAGGGGATTGCCCAGCACTTGGCCTTCGCCCACGACCACGTCGGCCTCAAAGGAACCTGGGGGCTCGAGCACGGCCAGGGCGATAGGGTTCACCGAGACGATGAGGAAGGCAGGGCCCAAACGTTCCTTGAGTCCCCGAAGGTCCTCAATGATCCCAAATCCGTTGGGTTGTTGAACGACCAGGGCGCAGGTCCCCTCAGGGATCGCCGCGAGCTTGAGGCGCCCGTCCTCTCCGTAGGGCACCTCCTGGACCTGCAAGCCCGCGGCCCAGGTGTAGGTGTCCACCACCCGGCGGTGGCGGGGATTCAGGGACCGGGGGACCAAGACGACCTTGCCCCCTGTGGCCCGGTACGCCATGTAGACGGCCTCAGCCAGGGCTGTGCCCCCGTCGTACATCGAGGCGTTGGCCACTTCCATCCCCGTCAATTCACAGATCATCGTCTGGTACTCGAACATCCAGGTGAGGGTGCCCTGGGAGAGCTCGGCTTGGTACGGGGTGTAGGAGGTATAGAACTCTGAGCGGCCGAGGATGTGGCCCACCACCGAGGGGATGAAGTGGTCGTACAGCCCTCCGCCCAAGAAGGGCACGAGTTCCCGGCCGGTGGAGCGCTCCACCAGGCCCGTCAGGTACCGAACCACCCAAAGCTCATCCCGGCGGGGAAGGCCCAGGGGCCGAAAGCGGTCCACAATCTCCTTGGGGATGTCGGAGAACAGGGCCTCCACATCGGCAAGGCCCACCACCTTCAGCATCTGTTGGATGTCCTGAGGGGTGTGGGGGAAGTAGGGGTTCATCTAACCCCCTATCAGGGCGGCGTAGCCAGCGGCGTCCATCAAGTCGGCCAACTCTCCGGGGTTGTCCATTTTGAGCACGAACAACCACCCTTGCCCGTAGGGCTCCTTGTTGATGAGGTCCGGGGCGCTGGTGACCGCGGTGTTGACCTCCACCACCTCCCCGGAAAGGGGGGCGTACACGGTCCCCACCGCCTTGACCGACTCCACAGCCGCCATCCGCTCTCCTTGCTTGGCCTTCTTGCCCAGGGGAGGAAGCTCCACGAACACGATGTCCCCCAGCTCCCTTTGGGCGTGGTGGGTGATGCCCACCCGCACCCGCTCCCCCTCGGTCTTGACCCACTCGTGGCTCTTGGTGTACTTGAGGTCCTTGGGAATCAACCGCGCTCCTTTCTAGAACGGAACAGGCTCTTTGGGCCCGAACTTCTCCTCGGGGTAGAAGGTGGCGGAGTTCCTGTGGAACATGAGCGCGAACTGGCCTGTGGGGCCGTTGCGCTGTTTGGCAATGATGAGCTCCACCTCCAGGGCCTCCCCAGGCGAAGCTTGGGCCTCTGCCGGGTCCTGACGGTGAATAAGGACCACCAGATCGGCATCTTGCTCGATGGCCCCCGACTCCCGGAGGTCGGAAAGCATGGGTCTGCGGTTCTCCCGGCGCTCCACCGCCCGGTTGAGCTGGGAGCAGGCGATGAGGGGCACATTGAGCTCCTTGGCCAACGCCTTGAGGGAGCGGGACACGTAGGCGATTTGCTGCTCGCGGACGTCGGTCTTGATCCCGGCGTCCACCAGCTGCAGGTAGTCCACGATGATCAAGTCCAGTCCCCCGCACTCCTTGGCCATCTGGCGGGCTTTGGCCTTCATGGACAGGACCGACAGGGTGGACGAGTCATCCACGAAAACCTGGGCGTCCTCAAACTTGGCCACCGCTTCCGCCACCAGGCCCAGCTTGGCCGGGGAAAGGTACCCATGGCGAAGCTGCTTGAGGTCCACCTGGGCCTCGGAGGCAATCAACTTCTCCAGAATCTGCTCCTTGGTCATCTCCAAAGAGAACAGGCCCACCTTCTTGCCCTGGTCCAAGGCCGCTGACCGCAGGATATTCAACGCCAGGGAGGTCTTGCCTGTTCCGGGTCGGCCAGCAATGACGATGAACTCCGCGGGGCGCAGGCCACCCGTGTAGGCATCGAATTGATCAAACCCCGTGGACAATGCCCCCACCGGGCGGCGCTTGGGGTCCTTGTGGATCTCAATGAGCAGGTTCACATGCTGCTCGAGAAAATCCCGCAACCGGTGATAGCGAGGGCTGTACCGGCGGGAGGCAATCTTGAACACCTCTTCCTCCGCCTGGTCCAAGGCCGAGTCCGTGGGGAGATCTTCGGAATACCCCAGCTCCGATACCTTGGCCCCGGCGGCGATGAGCCAGCGGCGGAGGGCCTTTTCCTCCAGGATGCCCACGTAGTGCTCCACGGCAGCGGAAGTGGCCACGGCATCCAACAGGCCCGCCAAGTACGTGCGGCCGCCCACCTTGTCCAGCTGCCCCTTCTCCTCCAGCCGGTTCCCCACCGCCACCGTGTCCGCGTGCTTGTTCTGTTGAAAGAGGTCCACCAGGGTTTGGAAGATGAGGCGATGGGCAGGAAGATAGAAGTGGTCCGGGGTCAACCGCTCGACGAGGAACGGCAGGACCTCCTCCGGTTCGAGCATGGCCGCGCCCAGGACCTGGCACTCGGCCTCTTCGTTCCGGGGAAGACGACGCACGCCAAGCTCCCGCACCTCAGCCACGGCCTCATGTTACCCCGGGCCTTCCTCCGGTCCAACGGAGCGCCGTTGCCCATGGCGGTGGGGACGGCTATACTTCCCCCGCGTTTCGTCCGCTTTTTTCTGAAAGGAGGAGACAAGGTTGGCCCTTCTGTCCATGAAGGAGTTGCTGGAGGCGGGGGTGCACTTCGGGCACCGTACCCGGAAGTGGAACCCCAAGATGGCCCGGTTCATCTACACCGAGCGTAAGGGGATTCACATCATCGACCTGGGGAAGACCCTGGAGTTGTTCGGGCGGGCCTACGACTTTGTGCGCACCCAGTCGGCCCAGGGCAAGCCTGTGCTGTTCGTGGGGACCAAACGCCAAGTGGCCCCCACCATCGAAGCCGAGGCCCAGCGGTGCGGGTCTCCCTACGTGAACGAGCGGTGGATTGGGGGCACACTCACCAACTTCGAGGCCATTCGCCGCCGCGTCCTGCACATGATTGAATTGGAACGAAACTTCACCGAGGGGAAGTACGAACGCCTACCCCTCAAAGAGCGCGTTCGCCTCCAGCGGGAACTCAATCAGCTGAAGAAGAACTTGGTGGGGTTGAGGGAGATGGACCGCCTGCCTGGGGTGCTGTTCGTGGTGGATCCCACGGTGGAGATCCACGCCGTGCGGGAGGCCAACATCCTGGGGATCCCCATCGTGGCCGTGTGCGATACGGACTCCGATCCGGACCTCATCGACTTTCCGGTCCCGGGCAACGACGACGCCATCAAGTCCACCCGCCTGCTCACCTCCCGGATCGCCGACGCGGTGATCGAAGGGCGAGAGGGCCTGCAGACCACCGAGCCAGCTCCCACCGAAGAAGCCCGGGAACTGCCCCAACCGGAGGCTCTCAGCGCGGAGGTGGAAAGCCGGCTCATGGAGATGTGGGAGGAGCTGGCCGGGGAGGGGAGGGACTGATGACCGAGGTCGACCTCGATTTGGTGAAACGCCTCCGGGCCGAGACCGGCGTGGGCGTCATGGACTGCAAGCGAGCCCTGGCCCAGGCGGGCGGGGACGTGGAAAAGGCCAAGAGGATCCTGCGCACCGAGGGCAAAGAATTCCTGGCTGGAACCGGCCGCGAGGCCCGCGAAGGCCGGATTGAAGCCTACGTCCACCACTCCGGGAAGATCGGGGTGCTCCTGGAAGTCAACACTTCCACCGACTTCGCCGCCAACTCCGAGGCGTTCCGGGAATTGGTGAAGAACTTGGCCATGCACATCGCCGCCTCCAAACCCCGGTGGGTTTCCCCTGACCAAGTCCCCCCTGAAGCAGTAGAACAGGAACGGGAAGTGCTCCGCAAACAGGCGGAGAAAGAGGGGAAACCGGCCCCAATCGTGGAGAAGATCGTGGAGGGCCGGCTCCACAAGTTCTACGAGGAGAACTGCTTGGTCAAGCAGCCGTACGTGCGGGACCCCAACATTAAAGTGGAGGACATTCTGGGGGAGCTAGCCTCCAAACTGGGCGAGCCCGTGGTCATTCGGCGGTTCGTGCGGTTCCAGGTGGGCGAGGGGTGAAGCTCCACTTCCGCAGGGTTTTATTCAAGCTGTCCGGTGAACTTTTGGGAAGCCGACAGGGCCCTGTGGATCGTGGGGCCCTGTCTTTCTTTGCCCAGGAAGTGGCGACGGCTCGGGACGCTGGAGCCCAACTGGCCCTGGTCGTCGGTGGAGGGAACATCGTGCGGGGCTCGGCCCTCCAGGACATGCCCCTCACCGCCGGCCACACCATGGGCATGCTGGGCACCCTGATCAACGGGGTGGCCCTCCGGGAAGCTCTTCAGGTCCGGGGAATCCCCTGCATCCTTCAATCGTCCCTGTCTTGCCCGGGGGTGGCGGACCCTGTGGACCCCTGGCGCGCCAGGGAGGCTCTGGCCCAAGGCCAGGTGGTGGTGTTTGCGGGGGGGACGGGCAACCCCTACGTGACCACGGACACCGCAGCGGTGATCCGGGCCCTTTCGGTGGAAGCCCAAGCCCTGCTCAAAGGCTCCAAGGTGGCGGGCCTGTACGAGGCGGACCCCCTCAAGTCCCAAGAAGCCCGGCCCATCCCCCGGCTGTCCCATCGGGAGTACCTGGCCCGGGGGTTGAAGGCGATGGACGAGGCCGCCGTGGCCATCGCTGGAGAACACAACCTCCCCATCGTGGTGTTCAAGGCCGACGAGACAGGAGCCCTTCTTTTGGCTCTAAAGGGCAAGGTAGGGTCCCTGATCGCCTGAGTTTCGGGGCGACTGGATTTGAACCAGCGACCTCCTGCTCCCAAAGCAGGCGCGCTTCCAGCTGCGCCACGCCCCGCTGGGGCAGAGTTTAGGAGAACGCTGGTCCCTGGGCAATCTCTCCCGCAAACGGGCCAGGGGTTGCCCGCCGGGCGACTCTTGATCTAGTATTTGAGCAATCTATGGAGGGCCGCGATCCGTCCGCCCAAAAATTGTTGCGCCTCCTTCGGGAGGTCCAGCAAAGCCGCAGCGTGGGGGAAGCGGGGGAGGCCGCCCTGCGCTACGCGATGTCCAAAATTCCCCAGGCCCAGGCAGGGGCCTTGCTTCTTCTCAACCAGCGTCGGGGGTGCTTTGAATTCCGCGCCGCGGTGGGGTGGGACCCGGCCAAGCTCTCCCGGGTGGCCATTCCCCAAGAAAGAATCCTCCAGCGCCAACTGCACGAGGATCGCCCCGCCCTTGTCCGCAATCCCCTGGAGCACAACCGAAAGTACCTGGGCGAGGAGCTGGCCCAAGCCCTGGCCGAAGTGGGCCCGTGCGCCGCGTTCCTGAGCTTCCCCATCCGAGAAGGGTCCCAAGTCATCGGTTACTTCAACCTCGACCACCACAGTGATCCGGAGGCCTTTGACCAGGCGGACTTGGAGGTGTTGAACGAGGTGGGGGAGGCTGTGGGACTGGTGATCCGGGCGGCGTGGGCATGGGAGCAGATGGCGGAGCGGGAGAGCATGCTTCGCTCCATTTTCGAGAGGCTCCCTTACGCGGCGTACTTGGTGGACCTGGAGGGGAAAGTCCTGGCAGCCAACCCCGCTGCAGCTCATCAGACAGGGTACACCTTGCAGGAGCTGCAGCAGATGAACCTGTGGCAGGAGCTTTTGCAAGCCCCCGGGGCTTGGAGCTCCCGAGAGCTGATCGGGCGTCTCCGCCAAGGGGCTGAGGTGGTGGAGACCAAGAAACGTCGCCGGGATGGCCATGTCTTCTGGGCCGAAGGGATTTTGGTCCTGACCACCTTCCGAGGGGCCCCCGCCGTCCTGGCCTTATTCCGGGACATCGTGGACCGGAAGCGGCTGGAGGAGATCGACCGGATAAGAAAACAGATCCTGGAGGCCGTGGCTTACGCTGCCGCTCAGTTTCTTGCTCACCCAACTTTGGAGGAAGCCGTACCCCCTGTTCTGGCCCGTCTAGGGCAGGCGGTGGAGGTGAGCCGTGTTTACATTTTCCAAAACCACGTGGATGCACAGGGACGTCTGTTGACAAGCCAGAAATTTGAATGGGTTGCCCCCGGGGTCACCCCCACAATCGACAACCCCAACCTGCAAGACTTCCCGTACCTGGAGATGGGGTTTCACCGGTGGCTGGAAATCTTCGCCCGCAAGGAAGTGGTCCAGGGGCTTGTGCGCCAATTCCCCCCTCCAGAGCGAGCTGTGCTGGAACCTCAGGGCATTGTGGCCCTTCTGTGCGTGCCCATCCATGTCCATGGAAAGTTCTGGGGGTTTATCGGTTTTGACGAGTGTTTCCGCGAGCGGGCATGGGGCTCGGCAGAAATTGATGTGTTGAGAGCCCTGGCCGACTTGTTTGGGGCCCTGGTGGAGCGGCTGAGCGCCGAGGCGGAACTCCGCTCCCTGCATGAAGTCACCACGCAAGTCGCCTCGACCTTGGACCTCGAAAGCGTGTTTGGGAAAATCCACCATCACGTCGAACGCCTTGTTCCTTGCGATGCGTTTGTGCTGGCTTTGGTGGACCCCCAAGGCGAGCAGTTTGAGCTGGCTTATGCTGTGGAAAGGGGAAAGAAGCTCCCCCGCCTGCACTTTCCCTTGGATCCCCAAAGGAGTTTGGTGGCCTGGGTGGCCACTTCGGGTAAGCCCCTGGCGATTCACGACTATCCGGCCGAGAAGGACCAATTGCCCACCAAGGTTCAGCAAGTTGGAGAAGAGGTGGCCAGCTGGTTCGGGGTCCCCTTGGTGTTCCAGGAAAAAGTTCTTGGGGTGCTGAGCGTGCAGAGTTTCCGCCCACACGCTTTTGACGAGGACGACATGCGGCTTTTGCAGACTTTGGCGGCCTCGGTGAGCTTGGCCGTGCACAACGCCCAGGCCTACCGCGGACTCAAGCGGTTGACCGAGAAGTTGGGGGCCGTGGAAGAAGCGGGGCGGCGAATGCGGTTAGCTCAGACCCGAAGTGAGCTTTACGAGCTAGCCCTCCACGCCGCCACCAGTATCCTGGGCTACTCCCGCGTCTCTGTACTGGAAGTCCAAGGGGACAATCTCCTGGTGGTGCACCAAAAGGGCTATGGCCTGAGCGGGGAATCGCTGGTGCTCCCCCTTTCGGGCAAGGGCCTCACCGTGGCCGCGTACAAAGCCGAACAAGAGATCTACGCCCCCGACGTCACCCAGGATCCTCGATATGTCCCTGCAGCTCCCGAGACCCGGAGCGAACTGGTGCTTCCCCTGCGCGTGGGAGAGAAGCTCGTGGCGGTCATGAACGTGGAGCACTCCTGGGTGGACGGAATCCCCCCGGACGACCGTGAACTCCTGCGGATCCTTGCGGCCGAGCTGTCCGTGGCCATGGAGGGGTTGGCCCGGCTCCACCAGCGGGAGGCTTTGAGCCAAAAGCTGGCCGCCCTTCACGAGGTCTCCCCACGGCTCCAACGCTGTTCCACAGTGCAAGAGGTGTTCTCCGTAGCCTGTCAGGCTGCAGTGGAACTCCTGAAGTACTGGAACGTGGTAATTGGGCTAGAGCAGGGCGAGTTCGTTGTTCCCGTAGCGATGGCGGGCGAACTGGCCCACAAGGCCCGGCCCCTCCGCAAAGGGGAGGGGATGGCAGGCATGACGTGGCTCACTGGAGCTGCCCGTTGGGGAAAGCTCTCGGATTTTCCGGAAGCCCGGCCTGTGGACCCGCGGATCAAAGCGGTGATTTCCGTCCCCATCGGCAAGCGGGGCGTAATCCAACTGCTGGCCACCAGGGAAGACGCTTTCAACAAAGACGATTTGTACCTCGTGGAGATCCTGGCTCGCCACGTGGACGAGGAGATCCGCCGGGTGGAGCTGGAGGCCGAGCTGCGGGAGCAGGCCATCCGCGATCCCCTCACCGGACTTTACAACCGCCGTTTCTTGTCCGAAGTTCTCCAGCGGGAACTCGACCGGGCCCGACGCTACGAGAAGCCTTTCGCCCTGCTCTTCGTGGACGTGGACGGGTTCCGGGAGGTGAACAACCGCTACGGTCACCTCAAGGGCGACGAGGTCCTCAAGTCCGTGAGCCAGATTCTCCTCAGGAACGTGCGCTCCTCGGACATCGTGTTCCGCTACGGAGGAGACGAGTTCGTGATCCTGCTCCTTGAGAGCAACGGCCGAGCTGCCCGTGTGGCGGACCGCCTCAAGGCCGAAGTAGCCGAGTGGAATGCCCAAAGCGGCCTCGAAGTCCCTGTCGGCCTCTCTATTGGCATGTCCCTCTTCCACCCCCAAGACCCGTGCACAGTCGACGAGCTCCTCCACCAGGCCGATGTCTACCTGTACAAGGAAAAGGGGGAGAAGCGGGGAACCTCGTAGGGGCCCCCGCTTTCCAACTTACAGTCGTACAGGCCAACCCGGAACCCGAGGGAACAGGCGGGTCTCTTGAATGTGAGAAAGCCCTCCCAGGAAGCGGATCCACCGCTCGACCCCGATTCCAAACCCCGCCGACGGGTACAAACCTTCTTCAGCGAGGGCCAAATAGGGGGCAAAGGCCGCGGGATCCAGGCCCTGGGCCCGAATCCGCTTTTCAATCCTTGGCCTTAGGTATTCCCGCTCCCCGCCGGACAAGGCCTCCCCGTAGCCTTCGGGGTACACCAAGTCCATGTCCACGAGGAACCCTGGCCGATGGGGGTCCTCCCGGTCGTAGAACTCCCGGGCATGGATGGGGAAATCCACAACCCACACTGGGGTGCCACTTTCCTGGGAAAGCGCCGCCTCGAACTCCTCCCCGTAGCGGGCCACGGCCGCGGACCACGCCACACGAGGGAAGGGAGGGGCCCAACGGGGAAGCCGGCGGCCCAGGGCGCGAAGCTCCGCAGCGCAGCGTTCCCTCACCCGCTCCAGGACGTGCACAATCAGCCGCTCCCCCAAGTCCATGACCTCTTCCCGGGTGGCGTGGCGCACTTCCAGGTCGAGCTGGATGAACTCGAACAAGTGCCGGCCGGTCTGGGCCCGCTCCGCGGCCTCCAGCCGGATGTTGGGCGAAAACGTGAAGATTTTGGGTAGCACCCGCACCGCGGCCTGCTTGTGAAAGATCATGCTCCGGGTCAGGTGCCATTCCTGGCCGTAGGCCGAGACCACGATCCGATCCGGGACAGTCCGCAAGGGGTCCGTGACCGGGGCCAACACCACGGGGAGAAGTTCCACAAAACCCTCCCCAGCCAAGAACTCCCGCGCACCCCCCAACACTTCACTGGTCAAGCGTGCTATGGCTCGCTCCCGCATAGTTCAACCTCCCAAGCGTTGAGCAACCGAGGATCGAAATGCCAAACACTGCTGGCCTAGAGCAAGAAAGGAAGGTTTACGCCCCGCGGGGGGCGTTGGCGGGACCGAGAGGTTTCAGCACCCGAACACGTGGCACAAGACTACTGTACCCTAAGGTCAAACCAGGTCAAGGACAGCCGTCCGTAGGCCCAGGGTTCAGGGCGTGGTGAGCGGGTGGTGGGAGGGGCGGCCCGGGGCCTGGCGGGCCAAGAAGGCTTGGACCTCAGCCAGCGTGGGAAGGGAGGGAGCAGCGCCCTTCTTGGTGACTGCAAGAGACGCCACGGCGTTGGCGAACCCCAGCGCCTCGTAGGGACCGCTGCCCGCGGCCAGCTTGACGGCCAGGGCAGCGCTGAAGGCATCCCCAGCCCCCGTGGTGTCCACCACAGGAACGGGGGGCGCGGGAAACCGAGTGGCCCCTTCACCCTCCACGAGGTAGGCGCCATCTGAACCCACGGTGACCACGAGGTGGCGGACTCCCCGGGCCAGAAGGGACTGGGCAGCTCGGGCCACCTCCTCCGCCCCCTCCGGCGGCCAACCCGTAAGGGCCACAAACTCTTCCCGGTTGGGGGTCAGGTAGTCCACCCGGTCCAGGGGGATGGCAGCGAGGTCCTGGGCCGGCGCGGGGTTGAGAACCACGATCGGCGTTGGGGCCGGGAGCTCTCGCACCAGGGCCGCGACCGCAGCCAGAGGAATCTCCAACTGGACGAGCAAAGCGTCAGCTTCGCGGATGGCTGGCAACACCCGGCGTACATACTCCCCGTCCACCCGCCCGTTGGCCCCTGGAACGTAAGCAATCATGTTCTCCCCGCGGCTTCCCACCACAATGAGCGCTGCGCCGGTGGGGGTCTGGGGCAGTCGCTCGACCGCTCGGATGTCCACCCCGGCTTCCCTTGCCGCGGCCAGCACCTCTTCTCCAAACGCGTCGTCGCCCACCCGGCCGTAGAGGGCCACCTCGGCCCCCAGGCGGGCCGCGGCAATGGCCTGATTGGCCCCCTTACCCCCCGGATACCGAGCCAGCCCTTGCCCCACCACGGTCTCCCCCGGCCGCGGCAACCGTTCCACTTCGGCCACCAGGTCGATGTTGATGCTCCCTAGGACCGCAATCCTCACAGGTTCACCGTCTCGTGCCACCCAGGGATGACCACTTCCCCCACGTGGGGGGCGAGCTTGTCGGCCAACGCTTCCAGCGCCGGGGGTTCCCCGTGCACAAGGAACACCTGGTCCGGTTGGGATCGCACAGCCCACTCCACAAGGAGGTTCTGGTCGGCGTGGGCCGACAGGCCTTCAATGCGCCACACCTTGGCCCGCACAGGGACAATGGAATCCAGGACTTCCACCCGGCTGGCCCCGTCCACGATCTCTCGCCCCAGGGTGCCTTCGGCTTGGTAGCCCACGAACACCACCGAGGACTCCGGACGAGGGAGGTTATCCCGCAGGTGGTAAAGGACACGCCCTCCCGTACACATGCCCGACCCGGCGATGATCACCGCCCCCCCCGCCTCGGCCACGCGTTTGGAGGCCGCCTTGGTGAGGGTGTACTCCAGAAGTTCGAACTCAAAGGGGTTGCGCTTCTTGCGGAACAGGGCCCGCGCCGGCCCGGGAAACCGCTCCGTGTGCCGCTCGAAGATTCGGGTGGCATGGGTGGCCAGGGGGGAGTCCAAGAAGACCCGGCACCGGGGAATCTGCCGCTCCTGCCAGAGACGAAACAGGATGTACAACACCTCCTGGGTTCGCTCCAGGGCAAAGGAGGGGATCACCACGTTCCCCCCCAGGCCCAAGGTCTCCACAATGGCCTTCCGCAGCTCCTCAATGGACTCCTCCAACGGGGGGTGCGCCCGGTTCCCGTACGTGGCCTCCAGGACGAGGATGTCGGCCTTGGGCGGCGCACTGGGGTCCTCCACCAACGGCTTCCCCCGGTTGCCCAGGTCTCCCGAGAACACCACCGTCTTGCCCTCGGCCCGGACTTCCACAAAGGCCGCCCCGAGGATGTGTCCGGCGTCGTGGAAGTACACCTTCACGCCGTGACCCAACTCCAGCTCCTCCCCGTAGTCCGTCTCCACGTCCAGGGACTCCAAGGCGTTGAGGGCGTCCGTCAGGTTGTACAGCCCGTTTTCGCCCTCTTCCTCTTGGATCCGGGCCGCGTCCATGAGCATGACCTCGGCAATGTCCCGCGTGGGCACGGTGCACACGCCCCGGCCGCGGAAGCCTTCCCGAGCCAGCCGAGGCAACAGCCCCAGATGATCCAGGTGGCCGTGGGTGAGGAGCACCCAGTCCACCTTAGAGGGTTCGAAAGGGAACGGGGCAAAGTTGCGGGCCTCCAGCTCGGGCAGACCCTGGAACATCCCGCAGTCCACCAACATCCGCACCCCGTCCCCTTCCAGATGGAAGCAGGACCCGGTCACTGTCCCCGCTGCTCCGGCAAAGGTCAGCTTCATGCGTAAGCCCGCACGCTCCTCAGGCAGTGAGGACAGGGCTGCCCCTGCTCGTGGGCCTCAAATTCCTTGCCAAAACCAGCCAGGGCCGACTTCAAGGGGAGAAGGAGGGACTGCCCGAGGGGGCACAGGGAAGTGGCCCGCATGACTTCAGCCACTTCCACCATGCGGTCCAGGATGGGGCCTGTGCTTGAGCCCACCATCAGCTGACTGGCTAGGCGAACCAGCGCCTCCGTGCCAGCCCGGCAGGGAACGCACTGCCCGCATGACTCGTGCCGGAAGAACCGCAACACAGAGTACAGGACGTCCACAATGCAGGCGGTGTCATCCAAAACGAGGACGGCCCCTGAGCCAAGGACCGCAGCCCGCTCCGCCAAAGAGTCAAAATCCAACCGCGTATCCAACTCCTCAGGCGTAAGGAACGCCCCCGCCGCTCCGCCCACCAACACGCCCTTGAGCGAGCGACCGTCCCGAACTCCTCCCCCCAGTTCGTACACCAACGTTCGCAATGTAGTACCCATGGGAACTTCCACCAACCCGGGGAACACCACATGTCCGAGAATCGTATACACCTTAGTGCCCGGGGAGGTGGGCGTGCCCAAGGTCCTGTACCAATCGGCCCCCCGACGGATGATGTCGGGTACGTTGGCCAGCGTCTCCACGTTGTTGACCACCGTGGGCTTGCCCCACAGGCCGCGGGTGACGGGGTAGGGCGGGCGGATGCGGGGCCAACCCCGCTTGCCCTCCAGGGACTCCAAGAGGGCCGTCTCCTCCCCGCACACGTAGGCCCCGGCCCCTGGTCGGACTTCCACATCGAAGGAGAACTCGGTACCAAGGATGTTGGTACCCAACAGGCTGTAGCGACGGGCCTGCTCAAGGGCCTTTTCCACCCGGGCGATGCAAAGGCTGTACTCCCCCCGGATGTACACCACACCCCACCGGGCCCCCACGGCATAGCCCGCGAGGACCATGCCCTCCACAAGCTTGTGGGGATCGCCCTCCAGGATGAGCCGATCCTTGAACGTCCCGGGTTCCCCTTCGTCTGCGTTGCACACCACGTACTTTGGCGAGCCTGGAGCGTTGCGCACAGCCGCCCACTTCAGTCCAGTGGGAAAGCCTGCCCCTCCCCGACCTCGCAACTTCGCCCGGCCAATTTCCTCCACGACCTGGGGCGGGGTCATGGTGGTGAGGGCCTTCTCCAGGGCCTCGTACCCGCCTCGGGCGAGGTACTCCTCGATGTTTTCGGGGTCGATAACCCCGCAGTTGGCCAGGACCACGCGCACCTGGCGGCCGAACACCTCAGCCGGCCGGGCCACAGGTGCAGCCGTGGGCAGGCGAAGGGCGGTCACCGGCCGCCCCTTGAGCAAATGCTCCTCGGCGATGCGCCGCACCACCTCAGGCGTCACCCGACCGTAGAACACCCCGTCGGGATACACAGCGACCACCACGCCCTGCCCGGAGATCCCGAGGGTCCCGGTCTCCACCACTTGCACTTCCTGGCTCAGTCCCAGCTCGTCCAGGGCCCGGCGGAGCTGCTCCAAGACCTGGTCCGCCCCGGCCAAGCGGGCCTCATCGTCGACCCCCACCAACACGTGAGCCCGGGCTGGCTTCATCGCTCCTCCTTGTAGGCCTGCAGAATCTCCCGAACTCTGGGGGGATTGAGGTTCCCGTAGATCTCCTCGTCGATCATCATCGCCGGGGCCACCCCGCACACCCCCAAACAGCTGGTGAGCTCCAGGGTGAACAGGCCGTCGGGGCTGGTCCCTCCCACGCCCACCCCCAGTTGCGCCCGCAGTTCTTCCAGGACCGACCAGGCCCCCGCCAAATGACAGTTGGGGGATTCGCACAAGCGGATGACGTGGCGGCCCCGCGGCTTCAGGCTGAACATGGAGTAGAAGGTCACCGCATCGCGGACGGCGGCCACGGGGAGGGCAAACCGCTCCGCTGCAGCCACCAAGTCCGCGGGACACAGGTAGTTTTGAGGGTTGGACCGCTGACGCTCATGGAGAAAGGCCAGAAGCTCATCGCGGGGAGGGTGATGGTTGCCCGACTTCACGCGGCCTCCTTTCCCGGCCTCTTGGCAATGGCTTCAAACGGGCAGGCGTCAAAACAGGCCCCACACTTGATGCACAGCTCTTGAACGATCACGTAAGGGGCCTGGCGGGGCGTGCCCTGGGCCGCTCCCGTGGGGCACACCCTCCGGCAGGCGTCGCAGGCCTTGCACGCCTCAGGCACAACCACATAGTGGAGGAGATCGGGGCACACCTTGGCAGGACATGCCCTGTCCTGCACATGAGCCAAGTACTCCTCCCGGAAGTAGCGGAGGGTGGAGAGGACGGGATTGGGCGCGGTCTGCCCCAGCCCGCAGAGGGACGCGGCCTTCACCATCTGCCCAATCCGCTCCAGCTCGTCCAAGTCCTCCTCCCGGCCCTCTCCTTTGCTGATCCGCTCGAGGACCCCCAGCATCATCCGCGTGCCCACCCGGCAGGGGACGCACTTGCCGCATGACTCGTCGGCAGTGAACTCCAGGAAGAACTTGGCCACGTTGACCATGCACGAAGAGTCGTCGAGGACGATGAGGCCGCCCGAGCCCATCATGGCCCCATACTGTTTGAGGGACTCGTAGTCCACCGGGACGTCGAGGAGCGAGACCGGCAGACACCCTCCTGAAGGTCCGCCAATCTGTACAGCCTTGAACTGCCGCCCTTGGGGCACCCCGCCCCCGATGTCGAACACCAGCTCCCGGAGGGTAATCCCCATGGGGACTTCCACCAATCCGGTGTTGCGCACGTGGCCGGCCAGGGCAAACACCTTGGTGCCCTTGCTGCCCTGGGTGCCCACGGAGGCGAACTTCTCCCCCCCCTCGCGGAGGATGAAAGGCACGTTGGCCAAGGTTTCCACGTTGTTGATGAGGGTGGGTTTGCCCCACAAGCCGGAGGTGGCGGGGTAGGGTGGGCGGGGCCGGGGCTCTCCCCTCCGGCCCTCGATGGAAGCGATGAGCGCCGTCTCTTCCCCGCA
>CAKZKH010000098.1 GCA_937122485.1 uncultured bacterium
GGCGGTGGGAGAAGGTTCGATCACTTGCGCAAGAAGAACGGGAGGACCGGGAACAGGGAAGCAAACAGGAGGGAGACCACGCTCATAAGCTTGATCAAGATGTCCAAGGAGGGCCCCACGGTATCCTTGAGGGGATCCCCCACCGTGTCGGCGACCACGCCCGCGGCGTGGGCCTCCGAGCCTTTCCCCCCGAAGTGGCCTTCCTCCACGTGTTTCTTGGCGTTGTCCATGGCGCCCCCGGCGTTCCCGCAGTAGATGGCGAGCATGATGGCCGAGAGCAGGGCCCCAAGGAGGAACCCGGCCAGGGTGTACCGGCCGAACATCAGCCCCACGAACAGGGGCATGATCAAAGCCAGTAGTGAGGGCAGGACCATGCGCTTGACCCCGCCATGGGCCGTGATGGTGATGCACCGGCGGTAATCCGGGGAGGCCTGTCCGGCCATGATCTTGGGGTTCTCCCGGAACTGCCGGCGGATTTCCTGGACCATCACGTCCGCGGTGCGGGAAACCGCCCGAATGAGGAGGGCGGAGAACACGTAGGTGACCATGGCCCCCACCACCAACCCCGCTACCACCAACCCCCCGACCTCCGGGCTGATGATGGGCACGTTGGGGACGTGGACCTCGTCGGCCCGTCCCGCGGCCGACCACAGGTAGGCGGCGATCAACCCTAGCGCGGCAAAGGCGGCCGAACCGATGGCGAACCCTTTGCCAATCGCCGCGGTGGTGTTACCGATGGAGTCCAGCTCGTCCGTCTTGGCCCGCACGGACGGCTCCAGCTTGGCCATGGTCGCAATCCCGGCCGCGTTGTCGCCAATCGGACCGTAGGAGTCCATGGACACCATGATCCCCACGAAGGTAAGCATCCCCAACCCGGCGTAGGCCACGGCGAGCAAACCCCCCATCTGGTAAGCCAGCACCGTGGAGATGGCCAACACCAAACAGATCCACAACGTGGACATCATTCCCACCGCCATCCCCTCGGTCACCCCCACCGCCGGACCGGATTGGTACATCCGCGCCAGCTCCCGGGTGGGTTTGAACCGAGCCGAGGTGTAGTACTCGGAGATGAACCCCACCAGGACCCCGCTCACGATCCCCAACAGCACGGAGTAGAAGGGGATGAAGTTGAGGGGGGAAAGCCAGGTGCAAAGGGCGGCGAACCCGGCGGTGAGCAGGGCTGCAAGCCGGAAACCGTTCATGAGGATGCCCTGCATGTTCTTCTCCCGCGGCGTCAGGCGGATGTAGGCCACGGCAAGGAGGCTGGCCACAATGCCCCCGGCCACGTACAGGATCGGCAGCAAGGCAAACCAGTAGAAGTTCTGCTCGAGCCGGGTTGCGTCCAGCCCAAACCGGGCCACAAGGTCTTGGATATCGCTGTTTGCCCGGCCCACGTACACGTACAGGGCGATCACGATGGCGGAGATGACGGCCCCCACGAAGGACTCCAGCAGATCGGCGCCCAGGCCGCCCACGTCCCCCACGTTGTCTCCCACGTTGTCGGCGATCGTGGCGGGATTGCGCGGGTCGTCCTCGGGGATTTTGAGTTCCACCTTGCCCACCAGGTCAGCGGCCATGTCCGCAGCTTTGGTGTAGATCCCACCCCCCACGCGGTCAAACAAGGCCACCAGGGAAGCCCCCGCCGAATAGGCGGACACGATCAACGCCCCCTTGATGAAGTTCACCTCCGCCCCGGGAATCCCAAAGATCCGCTTGGTGTGGATGTACAGAATGCCTGGGTCGAACTCGCCCCGGAACAGCCAGATCACGAACACCAGCCCGGCCACGGCCAAGCCGGCCACGGCCATGCCCATGGCCGACCCCCCGGTGAACGCAATGTTCAGGCCTTTCTTCATCGAGCCCCGCACCGCTTGGGTGGTGCGGGCGTTGGCTAGCGTCGCGGCGTTCATCCCAATGAACCCCGCCGCCATGGAAAGCCCCGCCCCGATCCAGAAAGCCAGGGCTACCTCCACGTAGAACAGGGCCCAGAGGATTCCCCCCAAGATGAGGATGGTGATCCCCATGACCTTGGCTTCAGCCAGCATGAACGCCCAGGCCCCCTCGCGGATGTACCCTTGGATTTCCCGCATGCGGGGGTTGCCCGGGTCCTTGCGGGCTGTGGAGTAGGTGGCGTAAGCCGCCCACAGGAGGGCGGCCACCGCGGCCAGCCCGGCGACCCCAAGAATGATGCCCATAGAATTCCTCCTTTCGGGTGGTTTGGGTTGCGACCCGCGAAAACCGCGCGAACTCTAACTGCCCGAGCCTTCTTTCTCAACCACAGCTAGGATCCTCCGCAGAGTCTCCTCGCGCCCAAGGATCTCCACCACCCGGCTCAGCTCCAAACCCTCCGTCCGCCCGGTCAAGGCCAAACGCAGGGCGTGGAATACCTGCCCAGGGCTTAACCCAAGCTCGCTGGCGATCTCCCGCACGATGGGTCGGAGCTGCTGGCCATCCTCCACTTCGGCGAGTCGCCCCACGAACGCCCGCAGGGCGGCCTGGCTGGACGGGGCTGCAAGCTCCTCCCCTAGCCCCTCCCGGGGCGGAGTCCACGTGGCCAGCGCGACCAGGTCCGGGTGGTGACCAAACTCGGCTAGGGTGGATACCGACGGACGCAGGGCCACCAAAGCCTGGCCAAGCTGGGGTTCGGAGAGTGGTAATCCTTGGGGAAGGAAGCGCCGCGCCCGGAAGAGCAGTTCCTGGGGGGAGAGCCGGGCCAAGTGTTCCCGATTGAGCCAGCGCAGTTTGGCCAAGTCAAACACCTGGGGGGCCACGACCACCCGTTCCAGCGAAAAAGCCCCCACAAGCGTTTCCATCGTGAACACCTCCTGGCCCGTCCCAGGGGACCACCCCAACAGAGCCAGGGCATTGACCACAGCCTCAGGGAGGAACCCTTGGTCCCGAAGCTCCTCCACCGTGGTGGCCCCATGGCGCTTGGAGAGCTTGTGTCGGTCTGGGCCGAGGATGAGGGAGAGGTGCCCGAATTGGGGAGGCTGCCAACCGAACGCCTCGTAAAGCCAGATTTGTTTAGGGGTGTTGGAGATGTGGTCTTCGGCTCGGAGAACGTGGCTGACCTCCATGGCGTGATCGTCCACGACGCAGGCCAGGTTGTAGGTGGGTGTCCCGTCGGACTTGAGGATGACGAAGTCCCCCGTGGACAGGCGTTTGAACTGGATTTCCCCGCGCAGGAAGTCGTGGAACGAGGTGGCCTTCAATTCCTCGGGAACGCGGAAGCGGAGGGCGGGGCGTCGGCCCTGGGAACGGAGCCGGGCCTGTTCCCCCGGGGTGAGACTCCGGCACCTCCCGTCGTACTCCGGGATTTCTCCCTTGCCCAACAAGTGCTGTCGGCGCGCTTCCAGTTCGTCGGGGGTGCAGAAGCAGGGGTAGGCCAAGCCGCGGGCGAGGAGCTCCTCGGCCCGCTGCCGGTACAAGGCAAGCCGATCGGACTGGAGGTAGAGCTCGTCCCAGTCAAGCCCCAGCCACTTCAAGGAGTCGAAGATAGCTTGGGTGAAGCGAGCCTCGGAGCGAGCCAGGTCCGTGTCTTCGATTCTGAGGATGAAGGTCCCTCTGCACTTCCGGGCCCAAAGCCAGTTGAACAAGGCTGTACGTGCGCCTCCCACATGGAGTTCTCCGGTGGGGGATGGGGCGAACCGAACGCGAATGGACATGGGATGAGTATAGCCGGGGCCTAGCCCCGAGAAGAAAGGAGACAGGGGTCCTGCCGCGGCAAGACAAACCCCCCCTGCCCGGCCCCCACGGGGCCGTGCCTGCGGAGGTGATCCACCCTACGTTCAGCCCTGTGTCGTGGCTGTGCCTACGAAAGGAGGTGGAGTGATGAAGAGGTTATGGATGGGATTGGCTCTGGCCGCCTTGGTGAGCGTGGCCGGGCTGGCCCAAGGCGCAGTGGTGCTTCCTCCCGCGGAGGAGGAGGTGGCGGCCCTGGAAGAGGCGTTCGCCCAGATCACAGCGTTCTTCAAGGCCTTGATCACGGACTTCCGGGTGTCCCTGACCACCCTGAACGAGAAGGTGGCGGGGTTGGAGAGGACCACGGTGGTGCTGAGAACGAGCTTAGCCCAGCTTACCGAGCGCCAGGAGAAGTTCGAGGCTTCAGTGATCCCGGTCCTGCGGGACCACGAAGGGCGGCTCGCGGCCATCGAGCGGCACGACCTGGAGTCCCTCCAGCGCCGGCTCCTGGCCTTGGACCAGGCTGTCCAGGGGCTGCAGCTCAAGGTGGACCACAACCGGGCCAAGATCGAAGGCCTGGAGACGGCCTTGGCGGCGTTGAACGACCGCCTGACCGCCGAGGTGGAAGCCATGCAGAACATGGTGCTCTCGGTGAAGGAGAACACCGCGGCCTACGAGGACGCCCTCAGCACCTTGACCAGCCGGGTGGAGACCCTGGAAAAGCAGCAGGCTGCCATGTGGCCGGCCATCATCCTGGTTCCCCTGTTGGTGGGCGGCCTGGTGTTTCTGCTGCTGTCCGCACAGTGAAGCCCCCGGAGGAATGGCGAACGGACACATGTCCGTTAGGGGGGCGACAAACCGCCCCGGCAGCCGACCCACCGGCGCCCGGAACGGTGCAGGCCCGCAGCTAGGCTAGGACCGACAGGAACTCAGAGGGAGGTTTGATGATGAACAGACGAATCGCAGGAGCAGTGCTGGCAGGGGTGCTGGCCCTGGGCCTCGCAGGGTGGGGGCAAGGGGCGGTGCAGTTGCCCCCGGCCAAAGAGGAAATCGCGGCCATGGAGCAGGCCTTCGCCCAAGTCACCCGGTTCTTTGGGGCGCTCATCACCGAGCTCAAGGGGGCTGTGGAGGCCCTCAACGCCGTGGACGCCGATTTGGCCGCCCGGTATCGGTCGGCGGCCGCCCGGCTTGGTGAAGCCGAGGCGAAGATCCTGGAACTCCAGGCCATCTGCGCCAACGTGCCAGGACTGATGACCAAGGTGGATGGCCTGGCCAGCCGGTTGGAGGACGCCTGGGTCCAGATCGCCGACCTCAGGCGGACGGCCGAGGGCCTGAAGAAGGCGGACCAGGAGCTAGCCACCGGGATCGCAAACGTCGTCGGGGCTCTGGAGCAGACGCGCCGGGATCTGTCGACGGCCATCAGCTCACTGGCGGAGAAGGTTTCGGCCCTGAGCGGGCAAATGGTCAGCGTGGAGTCGCGGTTGGCGGCCCTAGAAACCTACGACATCCGCCTTACCGAGGGCCTGGCCAAACTCACCGACCGGGTGTCCGTGTTGGAGGGTGTGGCCAAGGATCTAGCCGGCCAGCTGGGCAGCTTGGGGACCACGGTGGCCGGGTTGAGCCGGCAGTTGGCCGAGCACACGGCCCGCATCGCCAGCCTGGAGGCCCAGGACGTGGCCTCCCTCCAGCGCCGCATCATCGCCCTCGAACAGTCCGTGCAAGCGCTCAACATCAAGATGGAGAACAACCGGGAGAAGATCGCGGCCCTGGAGAAGGCCATCGGTGGGTTCACCGCCGATCTCAAGGCCTCCATCGGTGAACTCCTGGTGCGGGTGGAACAGGTGGAGGGCAAGCTGTCCGAGTTCGACAGCAAGGTCCAGGCGGATCTCAAGGCCGTCCAAGATCAGGTGGCCCTGGCCCAGGGCATCGCCATTGTGGCCCTCCTGGTGGGAATCGGAGCCTTGGTCCTCGGACTGCTGGGCGGATAGGTACGCTGAGGGGTGCGGCGAGGGCCGCACCCCCTTTTTTGCCCAGCTACGTAACGAACGTTACACTCGTAAACCTGAGGCTGGGGAGACGTATGGGAACGGTTGGCGAGCGATTGCGGCAGTACAGATTTCGTAGGGGAATGAGCAAACGGGCTCTGGCCGCGGCTCTGGGGGTCTCCGTGCCCACCATCCTCCGCTGGGAGAGCGGGGAAACTGTCCCCAACGATTACAACCTCTATAGGATCGAGCAGATGTTGGCCCAGGCCGAGGAGTCTCGGGAGCGCGGGCGGCCTGCGGTGGAGACGCTCCCCCTGTTCTCCCGTCTCCCATGAACGCCGTCCTCCGCCGCCTGACGATTGAAGGGTTCAAGTCGTTCCGCCGCCGCGTGGTCTTGGAGTTTCCCCCAGGTTTCACCGCCATCGTGGGAGAGAACGGCACGGGCAAGTCCAATGTCCTCGATGCCCTGATGTTTGCAATGGGCCGGAGGTCACGGGCTCTGCGGGCCGAACGGGTGGAGCAGCTCCTCCATGCCCCTCCGGGGCGGGAACCTCTGGAGGAGGCCGAGGTGGCCTTGCATCTGGACAACCGGGCAGGGACGTTCAACGAGCTTCTCCCCGAGGCGGTCCCGGAGGTCGTGGTCTCTCGGCGGATCACCCCCTCATCGTCCACGTACCGGATCCAGGGCCGGGTGGTCGGGGCCCGGGACGTGGAGGCCCTCCTGTCCCTGGCCAACATCGCCCCGGACGGGTACGCCATCATCGAACAGGGCATGGTGATCGACGTGTTGGAGCGCTCCCCCAAGGAGCGGAGGGAGATCTTGGACGAGGTGGCCGGGATCGCGGCCTACGAGGAACGCAAGGCCAAGGCCATCGAGGAGTTGGGCGCGGTCAAGGAGCGCCTCAACACCAGCCGCATTTTGCTGGCCGAGCGGCGGCAACGGTTGGCGGAGCTCTACCGGCAGAGGGAAGCGGCCTTGGAGTACAAGGCCCTGGCCGAGGAGCGGGACCGCCTGGCGGCCACGCTCTTGTACCGCCGGTGGGAGTCCCGCAAGGCGGCCCTGGCCAAAGCCCAAGCCGCTTGGGAACGCGTCAAGGAAGAGGTGGGTGAGCTTGCCGGGGAAGTGGAGCGGCTGGACCGGGAAATCGACAAGAAGGAGCGTAAGGCCGCTCAGACCCGGCCCGGCCCGGACGACGACCTGTCGGAGCTCATCCGCCAAGTGGAGCGGCTGCGGGGGGCCCTCACGGCCAAGGAGACCGAGGCTCGACTCACCGAACGGGAGATCCAATCCCTCCAGGCCGCCCTGGCGGAAGTGAGCCAGTGGGCCAGAGGGCAGGACCGGCCCTCCCCAGGGGTGGAAGCCGTCCTGGGCCTGCAATGGAGCGGAGTTCGGGGCACGTTGGGGCAACTTGTCCGCCCTCAGCCAGGCTACGAACAGGCCTGGCTCACGGCCGTGGGAGGCCATCTCCACGACCTGGTGGTGGACACGCGGGACCTGGCCTTGCGGTGCGTGGCGTACCTCAAGGAGAAAGGAATCGGCCGGGCAAGGTTCCTCCCCCTGGATCGGTTGGACGTGCCGGCGGCCTCTTCCAAGGCGCGGGCGGCCTCCACCCGACCGGGCGTGAAAGGCTTCATGCACGAGCACGTGGAGTGTCCCTCGGAGGTGAGACCGGCTCTTCTGTACACCGTTTCGGACACGGTGGTGGCCGAATCTCTGGAAGCTGTGCGGGACGTAACTGGAGTCCGGGTGGTTACCCTCGACGGGGACATGATGGAGCGGGGTGGGGCGATTAGTGGAGGAGCCCCAGGGAAAAAGTCCGGGCCGGACCTGAGCGCTCGCCGGGAGCAGCTCCAGGCCCGCCAGGAAGCAATGGCCAAGGTGAAGGCCGAGGTGGAACAGCTCTCGGTGAAGCTCACGGCGGCTGAGGCTGAGCTGGCCGAGCGGTCCCGGGCGGTGGCCGAAGCCCGGGCTCATAAGGCCAACGAGGAAGGGGAGCTCGTGGCCCTGCGGGACCGCCGGCGCCAAATCTATCTTGCCTTGGAGAAAAGCCGCTCCAACCTGGCCAAGCTCGAGCGGGAAGCAGCTGAACTGCACGGGGAACTTTCGGCGTTGGGGGACGTCCCCCCTCCCCCCAACGGAGGGGAGCAAGGGTCGGTGGAAGTCCTCCAGGCCCGCTTGCGCCAGGCCGAGCGCCGCCTGGGGGAGTTGGGCAGCGTCAACCTTCGCGCTATCGAGGAGTACGAGGCCTTCCTCGTGGACTTCCAGGACCTCAAAGAGAGGGTGGCCACCCTGGAAAGGGAAAAGCAGGAGATCGAGCGGTTCATCGGGGAGATCGAGAAGACCAAGCGGGAGCGGTTCATCGTCACCATGGAAACAGTTTCCCAGGAGATGAACCGTTTGTTCCAAATCCTGTTTGGGGGAGGGGAGGCCCGGTTGAACCTGGCCGAGCCGGGAAACGTCGGTTCGGGTCTGCTGATCCAGGCCCGGCCCCCAGGAAAGGAGCCCCGCTTGTTGGACGCCCTGTCCGGAGGGGAGAAAACCCTGGTGGCTTTGGCGTTTGTGCTGGCCCTGGCCGTGGGCAAACCCTCCCCGTTCTACTTCCTGGACGAGGTGGACGCGGCCCTCGACCAGGCCAACTCCGAGCGGCTGGCCCGGCTCCTCAAGGAGTTCGCGCGCAAGAGCCAAGTGATCGTGATCTCCCACAACGAGGAGGTTGTTCGCCACGCCGATCGCGTCTACGGAGTACTCCTCCGGGAAGGCGCCTCGGAGGTCATCGGGATGGAGCTGGTGAGCCATGGCTGAACTGGGCATTCTCGAACCTCAAGGGCTAACCAAGGCCGACTGGGAGCAGGTGTTTCGCCGGGCGACCGGGGACTGGGACCCCTGGGAGTTCAACATCCTAGATCTGATCGATCGTTTTCGCAACTACCTTGCCGCCCACAGGCCGGAGATGGCCGTGCCGGGGCGGATGGTCCTGGCCAGCTCGGTCCTTCTCCGGCTGAAGTCCGATTGGATTGGCCAAGGAGGAACTCCCCCCACGGTGGAGGAGGTGGCCGAGGAGGTCGCCGAGGAGTTTGTGAGCTCTCCCCCAGCGTACGTGGCTCCGGAGTTCCGCCTGCCTCTGCGGCGAGCTCCCCGGGCCAGGGTTACGGTGGGGGACCTGTCCAAGGCCCTGGCTGCTGCCCTGGCGCACTCCGCTCGCCGCGGAGGAAAGCCGGCCACGTTGGCGCTTGGGGAAATCGGCCTCGACTTCGAGGAGGAGTCGTTCACCCAGCGGGCACTCCGCTTCTTTCGATACTTGCTGACCCTGGTCAATGGCCAGCGGGTGATCCCGTTCACCGCCGTGGCGGGCGCGTTGGATCCCAAAGGCAAGGTCGAGCGGTTGTTCGAACTGTTGCATCTCGATGCCCAGGGGAAGGTCCGCCTGTTCCAGCAAGAGCAGCTGGGTGAGGTGTTCATCGAAGTGCCCCATGAGGGAAAAGGCGCTTGTTGAGGCGGCCCTGTACGTGGCCGACCGACCGCTGTCCCTCGCCCGACTGAGCCAGGCCCTGGGCCTCCCCGAGCGCCTCGTCCTCTCGGCCCTCCGGGAGATCGGGGACGAGCTGGAGGCCGAGGATCGGGGTTTGGAGCTCACCAGTGAGGCGGGAGGATTTGTCCTCCGCGTGAAGAAAGATTTGGTGGAGGCCGTCAAGCCGTTCGCCCCGCAGCAGGACATCCCCGACCCGGTTCTGCGCACCCTGGCCGTGGTGGTTCACCTCGCTCCGGTTCTGCAGTCGGAGGTGGTGAAGATCCGGGGGGAGCGAGCCTATGGGCATGTCAAGGAACTCGTGGATCGAGGGTTTGTCCAGGCTCGCACCGAAGGACCGACCAAGGTCCTCACCGTGGCCCAGGGCCTCCTGGACTACTTCGGGGTGGCGACGGTGGAGGAACTAAGGGCGCACCTGGGCCAGCCGGAAGGGGGCG
>CAKZKH010000099.1 GCA_937122485.1 uncultured bacterium
GCTTGGTACCACGCCTCCACCAACTGCTCAACCCCTTCAGGGCTGCGATCCAACAGCTTGAGGTAAAAGGATCCCAGGCCTGAGTAGTGCTCCAGGGCTTGTTTGAATATCTTCTCGGCCTCCGGGGGTTCCCCTGGTTGGAGGGATAGGGCAGGACCCGGAGTTCCAATTGCCGCCAGGATGCTCAACGCCACAATCCATCTTCTCATCGTTCCTCCTTTCACTTTGGGGAGCGGAGAAAACTCAACAGACGCCAGGCAGGGACAGCACCTTCTAGACGGGCCAGCTCTCGGCCTTGGCTGTCGAGGATGAGGGTTGTAGGTAAAGCCCAGACCTTGTACTGACGCTCCAGAGCCCGGGTCTTGGGGCTCCTCCAATCGGAGAGGTCTACCTTGAGGCGTACGAACCGCTGGGCCTCTTCGATGATCCGCGTATCGCGCCAGGCATTCTCCTCAAACTCCAGGCAGGGCAGGCACCAATCGGCGGAGAAATACAGAAGGATCAATTTGCCCTGGGACTTGGCCTGCTCCAGGCGCTCTTCGGAGTAAGGTTCCCACGTCACGCCCTCCGCAGCCTTTTCCCCAAGCTCCTCCTCCGTTACACCTACACCGAGCCTGATCTCCAACTTCTCGACCGGGATCCCCTCAGGAACCACGAACTTCTCCGCAGGGACTTCGACCCCGGGCCGAAACTCCACAACCCGATAGGTCTGCACATGCTTCTTCCTCTGGATGTGAAAGATTTCCCTTTTTTGCACAATTAGGTGCGTCTGCTTGTCTACCCAAAGAACGAGACCGAAGGCCACGTCCCCGCTTTCTTCGTCCCGGGCGGAACTTTCCCCGGTTATCTTCCAAGTTGGCCGACCCTCCAAAACCTCTTCCTCCAGGCCAACAAACCGCATGGCATCGGCGAAATGGAGGTTCAAGGCCTGCAGGGCGCGAAGTTTAGGCGGTACGCGCCAGGCTTCGTAGGCCTCCCATTGGCCAGAGTGCTCGAGGTAGTCCACACCCTTTTCGAAGTCCGTGATGCGTGTGAACGTAAGAGTTAGCGTGTAGGGGTGGGGACCAAGCTGAACTTGCCTCTCTTCCCGTGCAAATGGTTCACTGTACCATATGTGGATGGATTCGGACCGGTCTGGTTCGGAAACCATGTGGACGTAAAACGAGCTGTGCTTTTGGTATTCGCTAAGAGCCTGCTTGGCTATGGCCTTGGCCTGAGGGTGGAGGGGGGGCAAGGTGATCCGCCGCGCTCGCGGAGGCAGCTCAAATACCTCCGGCGGAACTTCGGTGTTGGGCAAGAACTCTCGGACCTCCGCGGTTAATCGGTCTCCTCCCACAAGCTCCATAAGGACTTTGCGGATGAGGAGAGTGCTGGGATCGACCCAAATGGTGATCTTGGCCTCCACAAGGCCCCCGAGAATCGCTTTTCCGTCCAACCCCCAAAGCTCCCCCTCGTCGGACAGTTCCCGGCTCCAAGCCTCCAACACCAAGTCCCTTGGCAAAAAGTGCACAGGAAGCTTGAGAGGAAGGTCCGAAGGGTCCACGTCCTCTTCTTCGATTATGAAATCCTCTCCGACTCTGGTCAGGAAATTCCCCGCGTAGTCCACCAAGATTGTGGTCTCTCGAAACGCGCCCATTCCCTCGACCTTCAGCCAGGGATGAGCATACCAGGCTCGAAAAGTTTCCGTGAGGGTTTGGGGCCCCTCCACTGTCACCACGACCAAGGCTTCCCAGGACTCAAGCTCGTCATAGGCCTTCAAAACCCTTTCGTAGAGGGCCATGGCCTGGGGATCGGGTTGCGCTTGAGCCCAAGCCGCAAGAGGAACAGGGACGAGTACCGCCAAAAGAGCGCACCAGCGCATGAGCCACCTCCGAGGAGGATTATAGGGCGACTTTAGGCGGGAAGCCCTGGGCGGCGGGGCGGCGGAGGCTGGGGCAAGGACTCGGTGAACTCCCGCAAAAGCTCGCGCTCCTTCCGGCCCAAACGCTTGGGGATTTCCACCTTCAGGCGGATGTGGAGGTCACCAGGGCGGCCCCCTCCGGGCAGCCCCCGGCCGGGCAGGGTCAGCACCTCTTCGGGGTCTGTTCCCGCCGCAATCTCCAGTTCGTCTTCGCCTTTGAGCGTAGGGACACGGATCTTGCCCCCAAGGACCAGCGTGCCGTAGTGAACGGGCACCTCGACCCACAGGTCCTGGCCCCGGCGGGCAAAAAGCGGATGGGGCTGGATCTCCACCACCACGTACAGGTCCCCCGGTGGGCCGCCGGCCAGGCCGGCGTTGCCCTGGCCGGCCAAACGCAAGCGGTCCCCGTCGTCCACTCCCGGCGGAACTTGAATTTCCAGTTCCGAACGCTCACGGGCGCGGCCGGTGCCCGCGCAGGCCCGGCACGGCGCCTCGGGCATCTTCCCCACCCCCTGGCACTCCGGGCACACCCGGACGTTGATGAAAGAGCCGAACACGGTGGACCGCCGGTACTCGATTTGCCCGGTGCCCCGGCAGGTGGCACACGTCCGCTCGCCCGTGCCCGGAGTCAAACCCGAGCCCCCACACCGGGCACACGTCACCTGGCGGGGGATCGTCACCTTCAATCTTGTTCCGAACGCGGCGTCCTCCAGGCTGAGGCCAACGCGGTACTCCAGGTCCTCGCCGCGCTGGGTTCTGCCTGGTCGCCGGGAGCTGACCCCTTGACCGAAGAACAAGTTGAGGATTTCCTCAAAAGCCGAGGGGCCAAAGAACTCCTCGAACGCTTGGCGGGTGCGGTGGAAGTCCCGCGGCCCGAAGTCCGCCTCCGGCGAGGGGCCCACGTACCCAAACCGGTCGTACTGGGCCCTTTTTTCCGGATCGGAGAGGACCTCGTAGGCCTCAGCGACCTTGCGGAACTTCCGCTCGGCCTCGGCTTTGTCCCCCTTGTAAGTGTCGGGGTGAAACTGCTTGGCCAACCGACGGAAGGCCCGCTTGATCTCCTCCGGTGAGGCCCCCCGCTCCACCCCTAGGATCGCGTAGTAGTCAGGGTCACCAGGCACAGGTTAACCTCGAGGCTCTTCTCCCCCGCCGACCCCGGCTCTGCGGTAGGCCTCGCTGGCCATGTCCCCCGCCCGCTTGCTCAGCTCCTCCATGGCCGCCCGCAGTTCCCCGGGTGAAGCTCGCCCGTCCAGTTTGGTGCGCAACTCCCGCAGTGCTGCTTCCACCTCGGACTTGCGGGCTTGGGGTACCTTGTCCGCAAGCTCCCCCAACGTGCGCTCCACCGCGTAGGCCAGAGCCTCCGCCTGATTGCGGGTCTCAGCCTCCTCCAATTTCCGCCGGTCCTCCTCGGCGTACTGCTCAGCCTCCTTCTTCATTCGCTCGATCTCCGCCTCGCTCAACCGCGACGTTTCCTTGATCACAATGGAGGCAGACTTTCCCGTGGCCTTGTCCTTAGCTGTGACGTGCAGGATTCCGTCGGCGTCAATCTGGAACGTCACGTCCACTTGGGGCACACCGCGGGGAGCAGGGGGAAGCCCGGTCAGCTGGAACTTGCCCAGCGACTTGTTGTCCGCGGCCATCTTTCGTTCGCCCTGGACCACATGAATTTCCACGGTGGTCTGGAAGTCCTCCGCGGTGGTGAAGGTCTTGGTTCGTTCCACAGGGATGGTGGTGTTGCGATCGATGATGGGGGTGGCCACTCCGCCCAAGGTCTCGATGGAAAGGGTTAGCGGCGTCACGTCAAGGAGAACAAGGGACTGCATTTCCCCGGCCAGGACCGCAGCCTGAATGGCCGCTCCCAGGGCCACGACTTCATCGGGGTTGATGTCCTTGTTGATCTTGGCCCGGCCGAACTTTTCGGCCACAAACTCCTGCACCTTGGGGATGCGGGTGGAGCCACCCACGAGCACAACCTGGTCAATGTCCGTGGGCGCGAGCTTGGCCGCCGCCAGGGCAGAGTCCACGATGCGCATGGTGCGGAGGAGGTAGTCCTCGATCATGGCCTCCAGTTTGGCTCGGGTAAGGGAGCGCTCCAGGTGTTTGGGGCCGCGGGAGTCGGCGGCCAGATAAGGCAGGGAGATCCGGGTCTCCATCCGGGTGGACAGCTCCTTCTTGGCGGCTTCGGCGGCCTCGCGCAACCGCTGCTGGGCCGCGGGGTCCTTGCGAACATCGATCCCCGTCTCCCGTTTGAATTCCTCGCTCAGCCAGTCCATGATTCGGCGGTCGAAGTCGTCGCCGCCAAGCTGGGTGTCCCCGTTGGTGGCGATCACCTCGTAGACGCCCTCCCCGATGTCCAAAATGGACACGTCGAAGGTTCCCCCTCCTAGGTCGTACACGAGGATCTTTTGCTCCCCCTGCTTGTCCAGGCCGTAGGCCAGGGCGGCCGCGGTGGGCTCGTTGATGATCCGCAACACCTCCAGCCCGGCAATCTTTCCGGCGTCCTTGGTGGCCTGGCGCTGGAGGTTGTTGAAGTAGGCGGGCACGGTGATCACCGCCCGGCGGATGGTCGATCCCAAAAAGCTCTCCGCGTCCCCCTTCATCTTTTGAAGGATGAAGGCCGAGATTTGCTCCGGGCTGTACTCCCGGAACTGCCCGTCCACCCGCACCCGGATCCTCCAGTCCGTCCCCATGTGCCGCTTCACCGAGAGCACCGTGCGCTCGGGGTTGAGGATGGCCTGACGGCGGGCCAGCTGCCCCACCAACACTTCGCCCCGGTCGGTGAAGGCCACGGCCGAAGGGGTGATGCGTTCGCCTTCGGCATTGGGAATGACCTCGGGCCGGCCTCCGCGCACGAGGGCCACGCAGGAGAAGGTGGTCCCCAGATCAATTCCCACAACGCGTTCCTTCGTCTCCGCCATGCTCATTGCCTCCTTTCTTTCCCAGACTCACTTTGACCTTGGCCGGACGGAGGACGCGGCCGTTGCGTATCCAGCCTCGCTCGAACTGTCCCAGGATAGCGCCCCGTTTGTGCTCGCTGTCCTCGGCCAACACAGCTTCATGGTAAAGCGGGTCGTACTCGCCAAGAGGCTCGATCGGTCGGCACCCGAGCTGATCCAGACTGGCGAGCAACCAATCCCGGAGCCGACCCACCCCGTCGCGAAGCTCCTGGTAGGAGCCCCCGGCGGGGGGATGAGCGTCCAACACCCTGTCCAGTTCGTCCACCACGGGGAGGACAGCCAACAGCGCTCGGTCGAGGGCCTGTTCCTCCAGGTTCTCCCGCTCCCGGGCGATCTGCTTTCGCCAGTTATCGAAGTCGGCCGCGACCCGGGCGAGCTGGGCCCGCAGCTGGTCCGCCTCGGCCGCGGCGGGATCCGTCCCGTGGGCTTCACCTGCGGCCAAAGTGTCAGGACGCTCACTCATTGCCTTCTCCTTGGGCCAGCACCCACTGGAGGCGCCCGGCCACATATTTGGAAGCCGAAAAGGCCCGGGCGTAGTCCATCCAGAGGGGACCAATCACCCCGAGGAGGTCCTCCTCGGTCCAGTAGGGGGCAGAGACCACGCTCAGCTCGGCCAGAGGCGGGATCGTGCCATCGCCCACGTGGACCGCCATGCCCCTTCTTCCCATCCGGCTCTCCAGCACCGCTGCCCGGAAAGTTTGGGCGTTCTCCACCAACCGGAGGAGGTCCTGGCCCCGAGCCAGCGCCCAGCTTGGGGAGTGGCTCGCCAGGCCACTGAACAGCTGGGCCCAGCCCTCAACGCACAGTCCAGGCTGGTCCCCCTTTTGGGCCAAGGCCTGGACAACCCGGAGAGCTCCCACCATCGCCCGGGAGTGCCATCCGGCCAACTTCGTGTCCACCGAGGCGTCCTGGATCCTCTCCAAGCCGAGGGCATGCAAGAAGCGCTCCACCTGGGGGAGGTCCTCGGGCTGCATTTCCTCGGGCAGATTCACAATCTGGGATCTCACCATACCCAGCTGGTTGGCCTGAACGGCCAAGGCCCGGCCAGGGCGGAGCCAGCGCAGAGCAACCAGGGAACAGTTCAGGCGCTCCAAGGGAGGCATAAAGGCGAAGGCCAAGCCTCCGGTCAGGGTGGCAAGAAGCAGCGTCGTGCGCTGAAAGAGGAGAAGCGGCTCCCCCAGGGGAAGGGGGGGTTCGGGTTCCACGGGAAGCCCCGGCATCACCTCCCTCTGTTCGGTCACCTCGAGGAGCCAGTCGGCGAAGAAGCGGAAACCCTTGGCGGTGGGGACGCGCCCGGCCGAGGTGTGGGGTTTGTGGAGGTAGCCCCCTTCCTCCAAGGCCAAAAGTTCGTTGCGGACCGTGGCGGAGCTGAATCGGTACCCGTAGGCAGCCACGAGCTCCTGGGAGCTCACCGGCTGGAGGGTCCGGATGTAGCGGTGCACGGTTTCCACGAGGATGCGCGCCCTCCGTCCCGTCATCTGGCACTCTCCTTCAAAGACTGCTAAACGAATTGTAAGGGCCCACCAGCCTTTCTCAACCTGGGACCGGGTATGCAACCTTCTGACTTACCGACCCCGGCCGTGGCAGTGCTTGTACTTCCTCCCCGACCCACACGGACAGGGGTCGTTGCGACCCACCTTGGCCGGGGGACCCTGGCGTCCAGGGGTGGCGGCGGTCGTGGTGGCCGTGGCTCGGGGGGCCACGCCGGATGTGGTCGTGCTCGTGGGGCGGGCCGGCGACCCCACCGCGGCCGGCTCGGGTGGCGGCGCCCCTTCTGGCCTCACCATCAGCCGCGGGGAGAGCAGGAACTTCAAGGCCTCCTCCTCGGCCCGCAACAGCATCTCTTGGAACATTCGGTGAGCCTCCCGCTTGAACTCCACCAGGGGATCTGTACCCCCGTAAGCCCGGAGACCAATGCCCTCCCGCAGTTCATCGAGGTCCAAAAGGTGCTGCCGCCAACTCTCGTCTACCGTGCGCAGAATCACGATCCGCACCACCATGGGGAAATGGGGAGACAGCCGCCGCCACTGGGCCTCCAACTGCCCCAAAAGTAGCTCCTCCACCTGGGCTTGGAGGTCCTCCACCTTGCGCACGGGTTCCTTGGGCAGCGCCACGCCCACGCCTTGGAGCTCTTGCGCCAGGCCCGCAAGGTCCCAGGCGTCGGCGGTCCCTTGGGCGTACCTTTCCACCAACAGGGCGGCGAACTCCCTTGCCATCTCCTCCAGGTGCCCCCGCAGGCCGGTGTCGTCGATCTCCTCGCCCGGATCGGGCATGAGGTACCGCTCCCGCAGGGCGTAGACCGCCTCCCGCTGCTTGGCCATGATCTCGTCGTACTCCAAAAGCCGCTTGCGAATCTCGAAGTTCCGCTCTTCCACGCGCTTTTGGGCCCGGCGGATGGCCTGGGTGAGGAGGTTGTGGGTGATGGCCTCCCCTTCTTTCACCCCCAGCCGCTCCATCATCGCCCCCAGCCGTTCGCCCCCGAAGATGCGCAACAGATCGTCTTCGAGGGAGAGGAAGAACTGGCTGCCCCCAGGGTCCCCTTGGCGGCCAGCTCGGCCCGCCAACTGGTCGTCGATGCGCCGGGCCTCGTGGCGCTGGAACCCCAACACGATCAACCCGCCCTGGTGGAGCTGATCGCTCCACTCCTCGGGGTGGAACGGGCGACCGATCTCCTTGCACCATTCGCGGATCCGGTTCAGGGCGGCCCGACCCTGGGGGGAGCCGGGGTCCACCCTCGTCACGATCTTCTCCCGCTCCCTGCGGGCCTCTTCCCGGTAACGCTCCAGAAGCTCCCGGTATTTTTCGGGTTCGCTCGCGGGATCTGCTTCTTGGCGGGCGCGGAACTCCGGGTTCCCGCCCAAGAGGATGTCCGTTCCCCGACCGGCCATGTTGGTGGCGATGGTGATGGCCCCCAGGCGGCCCGCCTGGGCCACGATCATGGCCTCCTTCTCGTGGTACTTGGCGTTCAGAACTTGGTGGGGCAGACCGCGCCGCTTGAGCAGGCGTGACAGTTCCTCTGAATCCTCGATTGAAGTCGTCCCGATCAGGACAGGCCGGCCCTCCCGATGGTACTTCTCCACCTCGTCGGCCATGGCCTGGAACTTCCCCTTCTTGGTGCGGTAGATGACGTCGGGAAGGGGGGTACGGACCAGGGGACGGTTGGTGGGGATTTGCACCACGTCCAAGCCGTAGATCTGCTTGAACTCCTCTTCCTCGGTCTTGGCCGTGCCGGTCATCCCGGCCAAACCCTTGTACAGGCGGAAGTAGTGCTGGAGGGTGATTTGAGCCAGGGTCTGGTTTTCCCGCTGGATGGGGAGGCCCTCCTTGGCCTCGATGGCTTGATGGAGCCCTCCGGAGTAGCGGCGGTCGGGCATGAGCCTGCCTGTGAACTCATCGACGATGATGACCCGCCCGTCCTTGACGATGTAGTCCCGGTCGCGGTGGAAGAACACCCGGGCCCGCAGAGCCGTCTCCAAGTGGTAGCGGGCGGTGGTGGCCCGGGCGTCGGCGATGTTGTCGAACTTGAGGAGCTTCTCGGCTTTGGTCCACCCGGCCTCGGTGAGGGACAACCGCCTGTGCTTTTCGTCCACCTCAAAGTCCTCGCCCTCCCGGAACACCTTGGCCAACCGAGCAAACTCCTTGTAGAACTTGGCGGTGTCGGCGGTGGGGCCGGAGATGATGAGGGGTGTGCGGGCCTCATCAACGAGGATGTTGTCGATCTCGTCTACAATGGCGTAGTCCAAGGGGCCTTGCACCTTTTGGCTTTTGCTCACCACCATGTGGTCGCGCAGGTAGTCAAAGCCAAACTGGGCGTTGGTGCCGTAGGTGATGGGGCAGGCGTAAGCCTTCTTGCGCTCCTCGGGAGGGGTGTCTTCCTGAAGGAGGCCCACGGAAAGGCCCATGAACTCGAACACCGGCCCCATCCAGTACCTGTCCCGTTTGGCCAAGTAGTCGTTGACCGTGACGATGTGGACCTTGCCCACCAGGGCGTTGAGGTAAGCGGGCATGGTGGCCACAAGGGTTTTCCCTTCGCCAGTTTTCATTTCGGCGATCCGGCGCTGGTGGAGGACGATGGCCCCCAGGACCTGGACGTCGAAGGGGTAAAGGCCGATTGAGCGGCGGGCGGCCTCACGCACGGCCGCAAACGCCTCGGGCAGGATCTGGTCCAGGGTTTCGCCCCGGGCAAGGCGTGCCCGGAATTCCCCCGTCTTGGCCTGCATTTCCTGATCGGAAAGGGCGGCCATGCGGTCCTTCCAGGCGTTGACCTGGTCCAAAATGGGCATGAGCTTCTTGAGCTTCTGCCGGTTTGTCTGGCCAAACAGGAACTCGATCGCGCCTTTTAGGGGCATACTGGACCACTATACGCGCTGGGGCTGGGTGTCCGCAACGTGGGTCCCCCGGGCCACTGCGCTTCCCAGGGGCCTAGGGCAGTTCGCGCAGGCGAGCTTCCACGGTGGTTCGCTGGGTCCGAAGGCGAGAGAGTTCGGCCTGGAGGTCCCCATACCGGTCCAGGGGGAGGGGATTGCGCAGTTCATTCGTGATGCGTCTTTCCTTCTCGCTCATTACGGCCAGGGCGCGCTCGTAGTTCTTGCGGGCCTCGGCCCAGAGGTAACGGCCGCGGGCAATGTCCCCTAGCCCTATCCACCCGCGTTCGAACATCGGGTCAAGGACCACAATCGTCTCCAACATCTCACGGGCCTGAAGGTACTCCCCCTCGTGGAGGACGATCGTGGCCAGGAGGTACCGGGCCTCCAGTTCCTGCTCGCGGAAGGGGATGGTGGCCAAGAGTTCCTGGATCAAGGCCTTGGCTTCGGCCCGGTCCGCCGCGGCGCCCGCTCGGTCCCCCTGGGTTTCCTTGGCCATGGCGATCTGGACGTTGGCCGCCGCCAGGTTGATGTACAGGCCTTCGGGGCGGTACAGCCTGAGGCAGCGGCGAAACAGCTCCTGGGCTTTGGCAATCTCCCCGTCCCGGGCGTAGGCCGTGGCCAAGTAGTAGAGACTCACCCGGGGGCAGAAGTCGAGCTCCACGGCCCGGGTTAGCCGTGCTTTGGCACCCTTGACGTCGCCGGTCTGGAGGGCCACTTGGCCCGCCAGAAGGGAGGCATCGGCGGTAGCGTCGCGGATGGCCACGACGGATACCACGGTTCCCAGCACAAGGGTGACGGCAAAGGACCAGGAGAGGGCGCGGCGGCGCACACGCACGGCCCACGAGCCCAGGGGACCATAGCGCGGAGACATCACCAGCCCAAGCAGGCTCACAAAAGCCAAGCTCGAGGCCGGCAAGTGGAACGGGAAAGTGGGGATGGCATGCACGAAAACGCTGATCAATCCCCCGCCCAAGAGCAAGAGCTCCAAGCGCTTGTTGGGATCGGGCTGGCGGGCGACGCGCCCCAAGCCCAGATAGACAAGGACGACCATCCCCCCAGCCATGACCAGGATCCCCAGGGTCCCCAGCTCGGCCGCCACCTGAACGTACTCGTTGTGGGCCTGGTCGGCCCTGGGGAAGGGGAAGGCGTAGCTTTCCCGGGCCGGGGAGGCCAAAAACGGCACCTTGTAGGGCACAAAGTAGATCTTGTAGCCCCCAAGTCCGATCCCAGCCACGGGGTGCTGCTTCCACATCTCGTAGCCCACCCACCAGTCCCAGGCCCGCACCGCTCCCGACTGCCTTTCCCAAAGTTGGCGCACCCCGGCAATCGGCGTGGTCACGGGCAAAAGCAAGAAGAACGCGGCCAGGACGAAGACGGCCAGGCCGGCCCAGGCCCAGGGGAACCGGCGGAGAAGCCGGCCCAGGCCCCACAAAGCACTACCCAGCAACGCCAACCCAAGGCCACCCAGGAGGCCCTGCCAGCCCACCATGGCTCCCAAGGCCGCCAGGACCACGAGAGCTGCGGCACCCCAGCGGTAAAACTTCGCTCCCCGCGCGGGCCATAGCCCCAGCCCAAAGGCCACAAACGCCAGCCCAGCCCCCACCCCCAGCCTCACCCCAATTTGCCGAGTGAGGAGCATGACCGCCAAGTTGAACCCGCCCACCACCAGGGCCAACAGGGCCGTCCAATCCTTGCGCAGCCGCAAAAGGAGGATCCCGGTGGGCAACACCAGGTAGCTGAGGTAGCCAGCCAAAAACTGGCGGTTCCCCATCGTGGCGATGATGGGATCCGCCCCGCCCGGAGCCACCCCCACGTGTTGCAACAGGGCCAAGAGCGCGTTGCCCAAGCCCCCAAGCACCAGAGCCCCGAGAACCCACACCAGCTCGCGGTCCGTTTGGGCGCTGTTGGCCACAAGGAGAAAGATCAGCCCGAAGTAGAGCAACAACGTGGCCGACTGCAGCACCACGCAGGCCGGGGTCTTTCCCGTGAGGGACAAAAGCGCCGCCACAAGAAGCGCGGGCACAACCGGAAACAACCAGCTCAGCTCCAGCTTGAGCTCCCGCCGTACAAGCCCCTCCACCCCCCATAGGACGAGGAGCACGGACACCCATGCCAAGGTATACACGCTCTTGATGAACCCGTACTCGGTGTTCCAGGGGGTGAAAAACAGGGGCATGGAGAAGAGGAAGAACACCAAAAGCCAGAACCGAACGTGGCCGAGCCGGTCGGCGGGCTTGCGCTGGGCGGGTTTGGCCGGACGAGCTTTCGCCCTCTTCGCCATGGTTGGAGTCTAGCAAAACCCCAAGGAGGCGGCCAAAGCAAGGCCGAGGACCTTCGGCCCCAGGGTGGGGAACAGCCGGACCACCGCCCGCCACCCCTCCGGCCGGGCCAGGCTCGCCCGCACCAGGCGCGAGGGGAAGTCCAGGTCCCCTTTTTCCGCGATCAGCCTCCGCAGGGCTGGATCGCTCAAGACCTTGACAAGCTGGTCCAGCTGCTTGTCTTCCAGGCCCAGGACGAGCCTGCGGGCCCGCAGGCCAAAGGTTATTTCCTTCCCCAGAGTTCGGCGCCAGCTGCGCTCGTACCAGGCAGCAGGCTCGGAACGGAGCACGGCCTGACCAGCCAGCCGAGCTCCGCAAGTTCCGAAAAAGAGGCCGCCGCCGGTGAGGGGCTTGACTTGAGCTGCAGCGTCCCCCACAAGGAGCACATTCCCATGGGCTGTCTTTCGGGGCGGGCCGATGGGGATAAGTCCTGCCGTCCAACCCACCACCGGGGCCCCAGGAAACCGCCGCCTGAGAAACTGCCGCAGCAGTTCGGCTGCCGGATGACCTTTGGAAGTGGCCAGCCCCACACGCAAGACCCCATCCTCGGCCGGCACCACCCAGGCCAACAATCCCGGGGCCACGCGCTGCCCAAGGTGAACCTCGACCAGGTCCTCGGGAAACGGGGCTGCGACAAGGGCCTGGAGACCCACGAGGAGCTCGGCAGGCCCGGGAAGACCAGCCCAGCGGCAGACTCCGCTCACAGGTCCGTCCGCGCCAATCAGCCTTTCGGATCGAACCGGGCCCGCGGAAGTGGTGACCATCTGTTTGGAGGTCCCCAGAGCTTTGATCCCCAGGCGCACCTCGGCCCCTGCTTCCTGAGCAAGACCCAGAAGCCAGCGGTCCAGGTTGGGGCGGTCGAGCACGCACCCCTTGACCTGGGCCGACCGCAGCTCCACGGCCTGTCCGCTGGGAGGGACGAGGCGCAAGCCACAGATTTCCCGCAGGACGAAAGCTCTGGGCACGTGGAGGGCCTCGAGGAACCGGGGGCTGACCAGGCCAGTACAGCGCAGGGGATGCGAGGGCGCGCGCTCCAAAACCAGGACTCGGGCTCCTCCTTGAGCAGCAGTGCGGGCAGCCACGGCCCCGGCCGGCCCTCCACCCACCACCACCACGTCAAAGGCCTCCACCCTCACATGGGGACCTCGTCCATCCGGCGCTTGAGCTCCTGGATGACCCGAACGGGCGCGGGGTCCACCCCGTTGACCAGAGCCAGGTACACGCTGACCCAATCGCCGAAGTAAAGGAGGTACAGGGCCTGACCAAGGAGGTCTTGGCCTTCGCCCCACAGTTCCCAGAAGGGAAGGGAGCGGGCGCGGAGGAGGTCCTTGAGGGTCTCCACCCGGAGCGCGTTGCGGGGATGGTCCAACGCCGTGCGCAAGAAGATCACGGCCCCTTGGGGAAGGACGGGGCTGGTCAGCTCCCAGCCCACGATTTCGTTGTGGCAAAGTTCAGGCAGCTCGGCCCAAAACGCTGGCTGCTTGGCGTTCTCGTTGATCTGGGTCTTCCAGCGGAAGGCCACCGGGGCCGTGGCCTCGGCCCCATAGACAAGGGGCACCTTGCCCTGCAATTCCCGAGCCAGGCCCTGGGCCCGGTTGCCCTCCTGGTGCGGGGCAAGCTCCGCGGCCAGGTTTTCCAGCCCCTCCAGGGCCAGGGAGAGTTTTCCCCGAAGCAGGCCCCAGCGGTCCATCAGGCCCAAAAGAGGAAAAAGAAGGTAGCCCAGGGCTGCCCGGGGCGGAAGGCCCCGCGGGATCTGAATCCAGGGAATGCCCTGCTTCGTGCACATCTGGCCCAGCTTGCCTCCCGAGCTGACCGCCAGCCGCCGGGAAGTTTTGCCCTCCGCCTGGGCGAACGCGGCCAAAGTCTCCTCTGTGTCCCCGGAGTAGGACAAGGCGATGACCAAGCTCTCCGGGCCTACCCAGGGCGGCAACGAGTACCCGTGGACTACCACGGTCTCCACGTCCGCGAACCGGGCCAGGAGGTCCCCGGCGATGCCCGAGCCGCCCATTCCCAGGACCACCAGGCGAGAGAAGCCCCGGAGGGAACCGTCGTCCACGCGGTGGGCCAGGCCCAGACCCTGGCGGCACTGCTCCGGGAACCGTGCCAGAAGGTTCAGCACGCCACTCTTGTCCACTTTAGCCAACTCGGCCCAGTTCAACTGTCTCATCTCCGCCAATCCAGTGTACCGTACTCCCCCAACAGGAACCGCAGGTCCTCCGGGCACACATCGCCCTTGTAATTGTCGACCATCACGTTGCCACCCCCTTGGACCCGACCCCGGAAGCTGTAGCCCGGAGTCACGCACAGGCCATGGTACAACACCACTCCTGCTCCGAAGTTCTTGGTGAACTGGCAGCCTTCGATGGTGGCGTGGGCGGAGTCCCGCAGGGCTAGGGCCGCCGTCCAGCCGTTTCCCGTGAAGGTGCAAGACAGGAAGGTACCACGGGCGGTGTCGGCCAGCGTGACGGCCGTGGGCTGATTGTCCTCCAGCCGGCATTCCACAAGGACCCCCGTGGTCCGCTCCCCCAACCAAAGGGCGACCTGGGTGCTTCGCAGAAGGGAACATGCTTGGAGTTCCACCACGCCCGCGCCTTCCGTGTGCACGGCCCGCTCGTTCTCTGCAAAGGTGCAGTCCCTGAACTTCACGTTGGCTGCCCCGGCGATGTACGTTCCCTCTGTACCTTCCCTTATCTCCACACCAAGGACGGACACATCCCCATCACCAATCACGGCGACGACCGCGGTCTGCCTCGGCCAGAGAGGGATTAGGGTGGGCCGTCCCTCCCCTTGGATGAAAACGCTCTTGTCCACCGTGAGGCCCGCCACGTGCCTCCCCTCGCGGACGATCAGCGTGCCCCGGGGAAGCAGGGCGTCCAAGGCTTCCTGCAAGGATTGGAAGCTCGGGTGGGGGAAGTAGACCTCTAGCTCTGTGGCCTCCCGGCGGGGAACCCGCAGCTCGGGTCCCACGTTGCCCGCCAAGTCTGTGCCATTGGCCCACATGCGGTTGCCCGTACCCCACGGGCTGGTCGGGGAGCGGCACAAGATCCCGTGCTGGGTCCAGCCATCGATGCGGTTGTACAGGATCCCCACTTGGGCAAGTCCGCTGATGGCAATCCCTGAACCCTTGCCCTGGGAGAGGCTGTTCCCTTGGAGGTCGGCGCGTGCCCGTCCCGTGACCCGAATCCCGTCCCAGGCCGTCCCTTGCACCGTGCACCCGGCCACCCGGACTTCGGACATCGCCCCGGCCTCGACTCCCAGGCGGTTTTCCTCCAACAGACAATCCTCGAGGATCCCGCGGCTCCGCCCCTCCAAGTACACCCCCTGTTGGCCATTCTGGCTCACCTTGGTTTGACGGGCCTCCAGGGTGCCCTCATCGGAGGTCCAAATCCCCCGTCCCTGGTTTCTCAGAACCGAGGAGTTCGCCAAGCTCAGCTCCGACTGATCCTGCACCCAGATCCCATGGCCTTGGTTTCCCGCCACCGTCAGCCCCACGGCCTCCACTCGGGCGCTTCCCCCCATCCAAAGCCCAAAGTGGCGGTGATCGGCCACCGTGGACCCTTCCAGCCTCAGATGTGCTGATTCCCCGACTTCCAGGCCCCAAGTGCCTTTGGCCACTGTGGCCCTCTGGAGAACAACCTTGCTCTCCCCCCGCAGGACCACCCCGTTCCCTTCCACCTCGGTCACTTCACAGTTGGCGACCTCGACTTGGGCCTGGCCTTCCGCCACCAGCCCATGTCCGCCGATCCCCCGGGTCCTCCGCACGGTCAGCCCTTCAAGTCGCACCACCACATCCTGTCCCCCCGAGACCGTCACCACCGGCACGTTCGGGCCTCCGGCCTGGAGGAAGGTTTTGCCTGGACCCGCACCCCGGAGGACCACGCTCTTGGAGATGCGGAGGTTCACAGCCCACTGGCCGGAGGAGAGCACGACCGTTGCGCCCGGGGCTAGGCGATCGAGGACGTCCTGGATCGCCTCGCCTTTGGGCGTGAGGTGAACGGCCCCAGGTTCGAGTTTGGGCTGCCCACATCCCCCTAGGATGAGCGCCACCCACGTCACCGCAACGGTTCCCCACAACTTGCAGGCTGTTCTGGTCCGCATCGGGGGGGCGATTATAGGAGGCTGGCCGACCCCTCTCCATCCAGCCGGCTGGCCTGCTACCCGCCGCCCGGCTATGATGTCCCAGCACCCCAGGAGGTGGGAAAATGCCGATTTACGTGCTGCTGAGCCGTCTGACCGACGAGGGAGCCAAGACCATCAAGGACAAACCCGAGAGGATCAAGGAGGTCAACAAGGAGATTGAGGCCTTTGGGGCCAAGGTCCTTCACCAGTACGCTACGTTGGGGCGGTACGACTTCGTCAACATCGTGGAAGCCCAAGATGCCCTGGCCATCGCCCGCGTCTCAGTGGAGTTGGCGTCCCGCGGTACGGTGAAGATGGAGACCTTGACCGCCATTCCCATCGAGGAGTTCGTGGCCCGAATCAAGCACCGATAGGGCAGGGTCAGCGTTTAGGTATGAGGGCCCGCGGCTTGTGGCTCGCTTTGTTGCTGGCGTGGGGTGCCCTCACTTTTGGTGCCACTGTGGAGTTTGCCCTCTCCCTCCCTGGGGAAGGATCATCCTGGGCCGCAACATCCGGCACCTACAGTGGTCGGTGGCCCGAGGGAACGCCCCTGAGGCTTTCTGTCCGGGTCGCGGTTCAGCCGCCCCAGGCTCTGACCCTTCGCGCTCGTGAACTGCCCTCCGGGGCCCACGGTTCGCTCCTGCAGACCAGCCAAGGCTGGTTGGAGATGGTGTACGTGTGGACCCCCCCTGCTGGCTCGTCTGGGAAGACGTTCCGATTTAGCTTTGAGGCGGTCACGTCCAGCGGGACCGTACCGGGTCCCACTGTGACGGTGGAGGTTACCGCTCCCCCAACTTCCCCGGCGCAGAGTTCGCTAACCCCCGGACTCCGCCAATGGAGAAGGGACCAGCCCTTGACGTGGGAGGACTTCCACGGCCTTCCCCCGTGGGCCCCCACCGACGAGCTGGCCAGAATCCATCTCTTGTTCGGCTACGAACTCACGGTGGGAGCGGAGTACGACCACGGGCGTGGCGTTTGGGTGGCCCGGCCCACGCGCTTGACGGTGTTCAACGCCATGGACCCCGGGAAGTCCTGGGTCTACCCCCATGGCCGGACGCCAGCGGCCCTTGCCCACGAGCAGGCTCATTTCGACCTGCAAGAGGTCTACCGCCGGGCCGCAGAGCGCGCCCTCCAAAGCTTGAGCGCGGTGGGGTCAACGGCAAAGGAGGCTCAGGCCAAACTCCTTGAACAGGCGGAGCTTGTGTTCCAACAGTTCAGCCACGCCAACCGCGAAGCCCAGCTGCAGTTTGATCGGGAAACCGACCACGGCAGGAACATCGCCCAGCAGGGGCGATGGCGGGCGAACATTGACCGCTGGCTTGCCGAGCCGCCCACCCTACCGTTCACTTCGTCGCCTTAGCCAAGGCCTCCTCGATGCACCACCCAGTCACTCCGTTGTCGTACTCTACGCGCCACCACAGGTAGCCATCCGCTTGCTGGGGCCCGGCCGTAATCTTCCCCTGGCTGCCCATAGGCATGGAACCAGGGTAGTTCACATGGGTCACCTTGGGATTGGAGGTCCCTGGGGCGGTGCGCACGTTCACCGCCGAGATCACCCGTACCCGGTCCCCGAGGGCAAACTTCCCCGTGGGGGTCGCCGCGGTGACCAGGAGGAGCTTCTGGGGCTTGTCGGGTCGCTGGGCGACCACCGTGGAGGTGTCCTTCCAGAGAGAGAACTGCACGGCATACTCCCCTTCCGCGGAAGGTACATGCTCCCACTCCACGGTCTCCTGCTGGCCAGGGCTGAGGAGGACAGGAGGCTTTTCGTACTCCCGGACCTTTTGTCCTCCGGAGGTGTAGACGACGACCCGAGCGATGAACGTCCCAGGGCGGGAACCAACGTTGGTGAACGTGAGGCGAAGGAGGGCGGGCTTCCCGGCCTCAACTTTGAGGGGCTGGGTCCCGTCCTCGGGGGTGATCTTGTCGATCCGCCCCACCGCCCGTCCACAGCCCCCAAGGAACAGCGCTCCCAACACCACGAAGGCCACCCAAACCACGGCAAATTTCCCTTTTGTCGCCACGGCTCCTCCTCCAGCGTAATGTCCACTACACACTAGAGCATCGACCCACGCTCTCAAGGCCATTTGCTCCGCTTGGACCGGCCGTGTGTCCGGGGCCCGTGGTGAGACTGTCCATCCCCGGCTATGATGGGAGGATAGCGGCGGAGGAAAGCAAAGCGCCATGGACAAACTGGTGATCCGGGGAGCGAGGGAGCACAACCTCAAGAACATCGACGTGGACATTCCCAGAAACAAGCTGGTGGTGATCACGGGGATCTCCGGTTCCGGGAAGTCATCGTTGGCTTTCGACACGGTGTACGCCGAGGGCCAGCGGCGGTACGTGGAGTCGTTGTCGGCCTACGCCCGGCAGTTCCTCGGTTTGATGCAAAAACCTGATGTGGACATCATCGAGGGGCTTTCCCCGGCCATCTCGATTGACCAGAAGGCGCGCTCCCACAACCCCCGCTCCACGGTGGGCACCGTGACCGAGATTCAGGACTACCTCCGCCTTTTGTTTGCCCGGGTGGGACGTCCCCACTGCCCGGTGTGCGCCCGCCCCATCGAGCGGCAGACCGCCCAGCAGATCACGGATCAGATCCTGGCCCTCCCCGAGGGGACGTCGGTCCAGATCATGGCTCCCGTCGTACGAAGCCGAAAAGGGGAGTACAAGCAACTGTTCGACGACCTGAAGAAGGAAGGCTTCGTGCGCGTGCGGGTGGACGGGGTTCTCCGTACCCTGTACGAGGAAATTGAACTGGACAAAAACAAGCGCCACAGCATCGACATCGTCCTTGACAGGGTGCGCGTCACGGACAAGAAGAGGGGAAGGATCGCGGATTCCGTGGAGACGGCCCTCCGCTGGGGCCAGGGATTGGTCGTGGTGGAGGTGGTCGGCCAGGGGGAGAAACTTTACTCTGAGCATTTCTCTTGCCCTCAGTGTGGGGTTAGCCTTCCCGAGATCGAGCCCCGCCTGTTCTCTTTTAATTCCCCCCAAGGGGCCTGCCCGGAGTGCGATGGACTCGGGGTACGGATGATTGTGGACCCCGACTTGGTTTTGGATCCCCGGCGATCGGTGCGGGACGGGGGCCTGCTGCCTTGGGCCAACTCCAAGTCCCGTTGGTTGGCGGCGGTGCTCGAGGGTGTATGCCAAGCCTATGGCATCGACCCCACCGCCCCGTTGGGTTCCTTGCCCAAGAGTCAGCTGGGAGTGCTGTTGCACGGGACAGGTGGTGTACCGGTGACCTTTCGGTACACCACCACCTACGGCCGCACGCGAACCTATGCCCGCCCCTACGAGGGGTTGATCCCCATCCTGGAACAGTCGTACCGGGACGCCGTCACCGACGAAGCCCGGGAGGAGATCGCCCAGTACATGTCGGCCCTTCCCTGCACGGGTTGCCGCGGAGCCCGACTTCGTCCTGAGGCCCTCGCCGTGCTGGTGGGAAACCGCAACATCTGGGATGTGAGCCAACTTACGGTGAAGGAGGCCCTGGGCTTTTTCGCCGACCTCCACCTCACCCCCAAGGAGGAGATGATCGCCCACCAGATCCTCAAGGAGATCCGGGCCCGCCTTCAGTTCATGGCGGACGTGGGGTTGGACTACCTCACGCTCGACCGCCCGGCGAACACCTTGGCTGGGGGGGAGGCCCAACGCATCCGCCTGGCCACCCAAATTGGCTCCCAGCTCACCGGGGTCTTGTACGTGTTGGATGAACCTTCGGTGGGGTTGCACCCCCGAGACAACCTCCGCCTTCTCTCCACCCTCAAGCGGTTGCGGGACTTGGGCAACACTGTGTTGGTGGTGGAACACGACGAAGAGACGATGCGGTCGGCGGACTTCCTCGTCGACCTCGGCCCGGGGGCGGGGATTCATGGGGGCTACGTGGTGGCCACCGGTACCCCCGAGGAGATCGCCGCTGCGCCGCGGTCCCTTACCGGCCAGTACCTCGGCGGAGTCCGGAGAATCCCCGTGCCCACGGCCCGACGATCCCCCGCCCACCGCTGGCTCGTGGTCCGCGGTGCCCGCGAGCACAACCTCAAGGGGATCACCGTACGCATCCCGGTGGGCCTGTTCACGTGCATCACCGGGGTGTCGGGTTCAGGGAAGTCCACGCTGGCCGAGGAAGTCCTGTACCGAGGCCTGGCTTGGCGGCTGGGCTACGTGGTGGGGAAGCCCGGGGCTCACCAGGACATGGAGGGCGTCGAGCAGTTCGACCGCGCCATCGTCATCGACCAGTCGCCCATTGGAAGGACGCCACGCTCCAACCCCGCCACGTACACCAAGGTGTTTGACCCAATCCGGGACGTATTCGCCGCCACCCCGGAGGCCCGCATGCGGGGGTATGAACCTGGACGCTTTTCCTTCAACGTTCGGGGGGGAAGGTGCGAGGCCTGCCAGGGGCAAGGGAAAGTGAAAATCGAAATGCACTTTCTTCCTGACGTGTACGTGCCCTGCGAGGTGTGCAAAGGAACCCGCTACAACACGGAAACCTTGGCCGTACGGTACAAGGGCAAGACCATTGCCGAGGTGCTGGAGATGACCGTGGAGGAAGCGTTGGCGTTCTTCGCGGCCATTCCCCCAATCCGGGACAAGCTGCAGACCCTGTACGACGTGGGCCTGGGGTACATCCAACTAGGTCAGCCCGCCACCGAGCTTTCAGGAGGCGAGGCCCAGCGCGTCAAGTTGGCTCGAGAACTGGCCAAACGGGCCACGGGCCGAACCCTGTACGTCCTGGATGAGCCCACCACCGGCCTCCACCCCGAAGATGTGCGCAAACTCCTCGCTGTACTCCACCGCCTCGTGGACATGGGCAACACCGTGGTCGTGATCGAGCACAACCTTGATGTGATCAAAACCGCCGACTGGATCGTGGACCTGGGCCCGGAGGGTGGCGAAGAGGGTGGGGAAGTCGTGGCCGAAGGCCCCCCCGAGAAGATTGCCGAGCACCCCCGTTCCTACACGGGGCGGTTCCTCCGCAAGGTCCTGGCCCTCCAGGAGGTGACCTGATGGAAGCGGCGCTCTGGATCGCCCTGGCCATCGTTGCTGCCCTCGTTGTCTTTTTGGGGCTCCACCTGCGAAAGGTAAGCCGGCGCAGCGAGGAGTTGGCCCAGCAGCTCACCGCCGGGCTCCGCGGGCTGAGCGAACAGGTGGGCAACCAACTCGGCACCACCGCGAACCTCCTTCAGCGCCAGGAAAGCATGGTGGGGGACCGGCTTTCCAAAGTTCAAGACGTCGTCGGAGAAGTCAAGGAACGCCTGGGCGCTCTCGCGGAAACCGGGCGGAAGCTCACGGACCTGGCCCAGGACCTCGCCTCGCTTCAGGAAATCCTGAGAGCCCCCAAGGCCCGGGGGGCGTTCGGGGAATGGCTTCTGGCGGATCTCCTCGCCGAAGTCTTGCCCCAAGACCGTTTCAGTCTCCAACACCGCCTGCGGAGCGGGACCATCGTCGACGCCGCCATCTTCCTCGAGGGCCTGGTCGTGCCCGTGGATGCCAAGTTCCCCGGCTCAGGGTTGGATCGCCTGGCCAGCGTTTCGCCCGAGGAGCGGGCGAAAGTCAACCGGGAACTTGTGCGCAACGCTCAAAAGCACGTGGACACCATCGCCGCCAAGTACATCCGCCCTGAGGAGGGCACCACCGATTTCGCCCTCATGTACATCCCCGCCGAAGGAATCTACATCGAGCTTTTGGCCAGCCAAGACCAGGACTTCCTCACTTACGCATGGGAGAAACGCGTGGTCCCTTGTTCCCCCAACACGTTTTACGCTTACTTGCGCTCGGTGGCCCTGGGGCTGCGGGGCTTGGCCCTGGCCAAAGATGTCCAGACCGTGCTGGGTGAACTTCGGGGGCTGGAGGGCGCCGTGGGGAGAATGGCAGAGGAGATGGACATTTTGGGCAACCACCTGCGCAGCGCCCAACGGAAGCACGAGGAAGTGGGAAAGCTTGTACAGGGCGTGCGAGAGAAACTGGGGCAACTGGCCCATCCAAAGGAGGCGACATGAAGGGCGTTTTCGGCCGGTACTTGGCAGTGGACCTGTCCACAGGGGCGATAGAGGAAAGGGGAATTCCCGAACAATGGTGGGAGCTGCATTTGGGCGGGCGGGGGTTGGCCGCCCGGTTGGTGTGGGCCCACACCGCCCCAGGCACAGCGCCCTTAAGCCCGGAGAACGCCCTGGTGTTCGCCACTGGCCCCTTGCAGGGCACGGGCCTGGCCGGGGCGGGTAGACACGTGGTGGCCAGCATATCCCCCAAGACCCGCGCGCTCTCCGACTCCTACGCCGGCGGCTTTTGGGGCCATGAACTTGGGCGGTCGGGCTACGACGCGCTCGTGGTCCGCGGCCAAGCCGCCCGGCCCGTGTACCTCCTGGTAGACCAGGGGAAGGCCGAACTGCGGGACGCCTCGGACCTGTGGGGGAAGTTCACCGGGGACGTGGAGCAGATTTTGAAAGCGCGGCACCCGGGCGCGCGGATCGCCCAAATCGGACCGGCCGGGGAGAAGCTGGTGAGCCAAGCGTGCATTATGCACGATGTAACTCGCGCGGCGGGGCGCCCCGGGCTGGGCGCGGTCATGGGGGCCAAAAAGCTTAAGGCCGTCGTGGTCCGCGGCCACACAACCAAGGATTTGGCCGATCCGCAGGGGTTCGCCGAGGAGCGGGCGAAATTCGCCCAGGAGGTCATGGCCGACCCCGGCACCCAGCGGTTTGGGGAGTACGGCACGGCCCGGGGTCTTACTTGGCTATCGGAAATGGGGATTCTGCCCACCAAGAACTTCCAGGAGGGTGTTTTTGACCAGGCCGCGGCCATCGGCGGGGAAACCCTCAAAAACACGATCCTTGTGGACCGGGACACCTGCGCAGGTTGTCCAGTGCGCTGCAAGCGGGTGGTCAAGACGGAGTACCTGGGCAGGGCCGTGGATCCCGTGTACGGAGGTCCGGAGTACGAGACCCTCGCCGCTTTGGGATCGCTTTGCCTGTGCGCCGACCTTCCGGCCATTGCCCTGGCGAACCAACTGTGCAACGCCTACGGCCTGGACACGATTTCCCTGGGGGTGGCCATTGCCGCCCTGATGGAGGCCTGGGAGAAGGGGCTCATCCGAGAGCAGGTCACCTGGGGCGAGGGGAGGGCCGTGGTGGAGTGGGTGGAGAAGATCGGCCGCCGGGAAGGTTTGGGCCACGACATTGCGGGGGGACTGGAGGCGTGGGCGCGCAAGGTGGGGGCGGACTTTGCCATGACCATCAAGGGTGTGGAGGTGCCCATGCACGAGCCCCGCGGTAAGGTGGGCCTGGGCCTGTCCTACGCCCTGTCCCCTCGAGGGGCCACCCACCTTGAGGGCTTGCACGACACAATGCTGGAAATCGATTCACCCACCCCGGAGCTGGGGGTCACCCACGGGGTAGACCGGTTCCAGCTCGAGGGCAAGGCCAAGCTGGCCGTGCTGTACGAGGACCTCCGCTCGTTCACCAACTCTTTGGTCATGTGCGTGTTCGTGACCAAGGAAGTGGGGCCGCGGTACAACTTCCCCCACCTCCGTCGGTTGGTGGAGCTGGCCACGGGGATGGCCCTGGGGCCGGAGGAGATGCTGCGCATCGGGGCCCGGAACTATGCCCTGCTCAAGCTTTTTGCCGCCCGGGCCGGGCTTACAGCCCAGGACGACGGCCTCCATGCCCGCCTTCACGAGCCCTTGCCCCGCGGGGCCTCGGCCGGCCGGCCCATCGACCCCACCCTGTTCAACAAAGAGGTTGAGGCCTACTACAAGGAGCGCGGGTGGACCTCCACTGGGCCCACGCCCCAGACCCTTCGAAAGCTCGGACTGGAAGAGCTCCTCGCATCCTGACCCCCGCGTGCCCCCACGGCCTTGCTTGGACCGAGGGCCAACCACGTCCGTGGGCTTGACAGTCCAAAACCTCCTGGGGCGCTGAGGCCTTCTCGGTCGTGGGGAGGGCAGGACCAGGTCGTGGAGCTACCCCCCTACGAACACGTAGACCCAGCGGTCGGCTGGGCCGTCGAACTCGTAGAAGTAGATCCGCTGGTCCTCCCCCAGCACCATTTTCCCCTCCCACACCACGCCCACCTCGGTGGGCGCCACCAGGGCGGCCTTGGTGTACCCTGGCGTGTCCCGATCGGGGTTGACCGCGTCCAGCATGGCCCCAAGCTTGGGGGCGTCGGGCTCGGCCACGGTGCGATGAATGCTCACCGCAGCGGCGTCGTGGGGCACGTAGATCACGACAAAGCCCTCGCTCACCCCGGAGGCCGCCACCGCTTGCTGGACCTCCTCCGTGATGTCACGCACTTCCTCCCGCTTCTTCGTCGGAACTGCGATCCTCTTCACCATGAGACCCCTCGCTCTCCTCCAAGGAATCACCACAAGGCTTGCACTGCTCGTCTTCCATGGTAATCTTCCGTCCAGCGCTCGGCTAGATCCTGTCTAGAGAGGTTCTTCCCTGAGCACTGTGGAGGAGAGATGCAACTGAAACTGGCTGTTCTTGTGGACGTTCAGAACATTCAAGAGACGTTCGAACGTCAAGGATATGAAGTTCGGTACGACGCTCTGAAGGAGTACGTCCTGGGGCAGTACCACGCCCACGAACGAGAGGTCAAGTTCCTGGCTTTTATCCCCTATCGTCGGGACGATGAGCGTCGCATGCGCTTGATCGACGCCCTGTCGTTCATGGGCTTCCGGGTCATCACCAAGCCTGTACGGGAGCACGCCGACGGGGGGATGAAGGCCAACATGGACACCGACCTTGTCCTCGAGGCCGTGAACCTTGTGCCTGCTGTGGACGAGTACATCCTCGTCACGGGGGACTCCGACTTCGTGGTCTTGGTGGACTACCTCAGCCGACAAGGGAAGCGGGTCGTGGTGTTCGGACCTGGACGAGGCTCCACCTCGGTGGAACTTATCCGCTCCTCCGACCGATTCCAAAACCTCGATGAGGTACAGGGTGTGATCATCCCCAGGTTCAACCACGAGCCCCTTCTCACCACCGCCGGCTCCGCAGGTACCGAGGGACCCAAGGTCAACGGCCCGCGACCCTGAGGATTCAGCCCTCCTTGGGTTGGTCCGGGGGCGTTCCTCGCCATCGCGAAAGGGAGCGAACGTGGGCAAGGGGAGGCTCCCCGCAAAGCCCTTGCGAGCGAACCCAGCCCCGGTCAAGTGTGCTTCCCCAGCCAGGCAGCCACGTCCTGCCAGGCTTGTTCCTTGCCCACCTCGTTGAGGGGTTCATGGCGGAACCCTGGGTAGATCTTGAGTTCCTTGTCCTGGGAGCGGACAGAGGCGAAAAGCTCCTGGGATTTCTTCCCGTCGGCAATGCGGTCGTCTTGCCCCAGGAGAAGGAAGAGGGGCAAGTTCACTTCGCCTGCATGAGCCATCGCCTCCCGTTGAGCCTGGAGGGTCTCGGCGAACCACCGGGCGGTGACCACGCGGTGGACCCAAGGATCGTGGGCATAAGCTTGGGTTATGGCAGGGTCGCGGCTCAGGAAGTCGGGGTTAATCCCGTTGGGCGAGGTGAAGGACGGCCACAAACGGGAGAGCCAGGGGGCCGTCCATCGCTTCCAGGACGGCACGGGGAAGGCCAGACCCAAGAACGGGGCGCTCAGCACGAGACCTTGGAGGGTCGGCTTCCGTACCTGGACGTACCGCAGTGCGATCAACCCCCCGAGGGAGTGACCCAGGAGGACGCAAGGTCCCTGAGGAGCCAGGCTGTCCCCCGCGGCTTGGAGCGCCGCCACATCCCTCACGTAGTCTTGAAAAGACCTTATGTGGCCCCGCGGACCCGGGCTACGCCCATGCCCCCGCAGATCACATGCCCACACGGCCCAGCCTTGCTGGGCGAGCCAGGCAGCGAACGTTTCGTACCGCCCAGCGTGCTCACCGTACCCGTGAACGAGGAGCACCCTCCCCCGCCCGGACCCGGGCCAACGGTACCCGTGAAGGGGGACGCCATCCTCCGTGCGCAAGGAGAGGGTCATCATGAGGGATCCCCTCCGGTCCCGCACGCCACGGCAATCAGTTTCTCGTAGAACCGTACGCAGCGAACGAGGTTGTGCACGGACACACGCTCATCGGTGCCATGCACCCGGGGTAGATCGCCCGTTCCCAGGACAAGGGGAGCGAACCGGAACACAGCCTCACTCAAGGGTTGGTAGTAACGGGAATCCGTCGCCCCACTTACGAGGTTGGGCACCACGATGCTGTCAGGGAAGATGGACTGAACAACCTTCCGCACCGTGTCGAACGCCGGCCCGCGAGGATCCGTCACTGGGGACGGGTTCCATCCCCGGCCCAGCGGTTCAACCGTCGCCCCGGGCCCCACCACCTGCCGGAGTCGAGCCAGCACGGTGTCCGTGGTCTCCCCGGGCAGAATCCGGAGGTTCACTGTGGCTTTTGCCGACTGGGCCACAACGTTTTCCTTGTTTCCCGCCCGGAGAAGGGTGATCGCCTGGGTGGTGCGCACAAGCGCCGCTGTGTTGGGGTTTCCCAGGAGAACCCACTGAACAAGGAGGCTGAAGGCTTTGGGATGGGACAGGATTGCTCCGACAGGCCAAGGAAGCGCTGGGGCCAACGCCTTGAGCAGGCTCGCCACAGGCTCCTCGATTCGTGCGGGAAGAGGACGTTTCTCCAAACGTCGCAAGACGCGCACGAGCTCAGTAACCGCAGTCCGCCGAGGTGGGGTGGCGGCATGGCCCCCCGGGCCATGGGCGGCAACCTCCACCGTGAGGTACCCCTTCTCGGCTATTCCTACCAAGGCCACTGGGACGGGGACGCGCATCACAAGGCCCCGATCGAGAACCGCCCCGCCCTCGTCCAGGACCCAAGCCAGGCGGACACCGCGGGCTTGAAGAACTTCGGCGATGGCCCTGGCGCCGTCTTTTCCCCCCACCTCCTCGTCGTGGCCGAAGGCAAGGTACACGGACCGCCTGGGCTCAAAGCCCCTGGCCAGCAAGGCTTCGACGGCCTCCAAAATCCCAACCAGGGTCGACTTGGTGTCCAGTGTCCCCCGGCCCCACACGTACCCTTCGGCGACCAGCCCCCCGAAAGGTGGGTACTTCCAGTCCCTCTCGGTCTCCGGCTCGACAGGAACCACGTCCAGGTGGGCCATCAACAGAACTGGGGCGATCCCTCGGTCCCGGCCGGGCCAGTGATAAAGAAGGCTAGCCCCTCCCACGACCTCGCGGTTCAAGGTCCTGTGGGTTCGTGGGAAGAGTTCCTCCAGGAGCTCATGGAGGGCAAGGAACGGCTCCAGCTGCCGCTCGCTTGGGTCTTGGAAGGAAACGGTGGGGCAGCGCACGACTGCCCCCAGATGGCCGGCCACAACGTCTTCTTCCGCTGTAGCTTCCTTGGACACCCCTCCTCCTTCCACGGTCAGGCGAAAGCAAGATAGCCCGTGGGCTCAACCTTGGCAAAACAGGTACACGGCCGTTGCACCATCTGCACAGCTTTCTATAATGGCCGCTTCGGGGAGATTCCCACCACCACCGTGGCCAACCTCTACAAACGTAAGATTTGGCTCCGCCAGTACCCGGCCGGCGTGCCTGCCGAGCCCGTTGTCCCCGAGTCTACTGTCCTGACCCTCCTCGAGGAAGCGGGGAAGCGGCATGCGCACCGTCCGGCCGTGCACTTCTACGGGACGGCTCTGACCTACCGCCGCCTCCGTTGGGAAGTGGAGCGGTTCGCCTCGGGCCTCGTCGCCTTGGGGGTCCACAAGGGTGATCGGGTGGGGTTGTGTTTGGCCAACACGCCCCAGTTTGTGATCGCCTACCTTGGGGCCCTCCGGGCGGGGGCGGTTGCCGTAGCGTTGAACCCCTTCCAGCCGCGGGCTCAGTTGGCGTTTCAGCTGGAACAAAGCGGAGCCGGCTGCGTAGTTTGCCAGGACCTGTTCTACCCCGCCCTGGAACGTTCGGGGGCCAACCCCGGCGAGGTGGTGTGGGCTCCGGTCCGGGAGTACCTTCCCCTGTGGCGTCGCTGGCCGGTCCAGCGCCAGCCCACACCCCGCAGGCCGGCCATCACCACCTTTGGCAGTTTGTGTCGGGCGCGCACCTTGGGGAACCTGCCCGAGCCCGGCCCACAAGATCCGGCCGTCCTGGCCTACACCCAGGGTTTGGACGGCCCTCCCCAACCTGTGCTCCTCACCCACGAACACCTCATGGCCGCGGTGGCCCGGTGGCGATCCTTCTGGCCGGGCCTGGAAGAAGGACGAGAGGTAATCGCCGCCCTTCTCCCCTTGTACCGCGTACCCGTTCAAAGTTCGACGCTTCTGCTTTCCCTCTCCCTCAAGGCCACCCTCGTTCTCTTCACGTCCCCTGACCTCAACGACATCCTCCCCGCGGCGCGGTACCAGCAGGTCACGGTCTTCCCCGGTGAGCCCGCCACGTTCATCGCCCTGGGCAACCATCCTCGCACCCGTTGGGTGCCTTGGCGAAGGATGAAGCTGATCCTCGCCGAGGGGGAGCCCCTGCCCGAAGAGGTCGCCCGCCGATGGGAAGAGCACACGGGGACGTTGATCCACGAAGCGTACGGGGCCACGGAAGCCGCCGGCCTCACCCACTGCACCCCCCTGCACCGCCTCCGACCCGGCTCGTTTGGGGTTCCCTTGCCCGGGATCGAGGCCCAGGTGGTTCACCCCCGCACCCCCCACCCCCTCCCCCCGGGACAGATTGGGGAGCTGTGGATTGGTGGACAGAGCTTGCCCACCGGAAATTGGGGCGGGAACAGAAGCGCCGCGTTCGTGGAGCGCGAGGGCCGCACCTGGTTTCGCACGGGCGACCTGGTGCGCATGGACGACGCTGGGTACTTCTACTACTACGACCGCCTGGGAGGGCTTGTGCTCCACGGCGACGAAGACATCTACCTCAGGGAAATCGAAGAGGCGTTGGGGGAACACCCCGGGGTGAAGGCCGCGGCGGTGGTGCCCACTTTGGGAGATGAGGGGACCCTCGCGCTCCAGGCCTTTGTTGTGCCCCGGAGCGGAGGAACCTCCTTGCCCAGCGAAGAGGCCCTTCGGGCCTACCTGCGGGACAAGCTGCCCCCGTCCAAGGTCCCCCACCGCCTCGAGTTCCGCACCGAGCTGCCGCTGTCCCCGGCCGGACGGGTGCTGCGGTCGTTGGTAAGCAAGGAAGGAATGTGATGGCCGCCTTCTTCAAGTGCGCGGGCCTTTCCAAGCGGTTCGGAGGCGTGCAGGCCGTCCGCGGTGTGGGGTTCAACCTCCTCCCCCAAGAGATCCTCGGTCTCATCGGACCCAACGGTGCAGGAAAAACCACGGTGGTGCGGATGATCATGGGGCTGGTTCGCCCGGAGCAGGGCCACCTCTTGTTCAAGGACCGCGACATCACAAGGATGTCCCCCTGGCGAAGGGTATCCCTGGGGTTGACCGGGACGTTCCAGAACAGCCGTCCACTTCGCAACCTTCCTGTCCTGGCCAATGTCATGGTCGCTTGCCAATCGCCGCGTGTGGCCCGGCGAGGCCAGTGGCTCAAGACCATGGAAGCGCGGGCCTTGGAAGCGTTGGAATTCGTGGGCCTGGCCGACCTGGCCATGACCCCGGCCGCCTCCCTGTCCCAAGGGGAGCTCAAGCGACTGGAAATTGCCCGGGCCCTGTCCACCGAGCCGGAGTTGCTGGTCCTCGACGAGCCGTTTGCCGGCCTGAACGAGGCTGAAACCCGGCTGTTGGCCAACTCCCTGGCTCAGCTCCGCCGGGGGGGCAAGTTCGGCCGCGTCCACAGCGAAGGCTGTGCCATGATCATCGTGGAGCACAAATTGGCCGAACTCATGCGCCTGGCGGACAGAATCCTCGTCCTCCACTTCGGGGAAGTGCTGGCGGAGGGCAGGCCCGAGGACGTGGTGCGGGACCCCCGGGTTGTTGAGGCTTACATCGGCGCCGAGGTGGCCTGATGCTCGAGGTCCGTAGCCTTGTGGTCCAATACGGGAAGGCACAAATCCTCCACGGCGTATCTCTGGACGTAGGGGCTGGGCAGCTGGTGGCCCTCGTCGGACCCAATGGCGCCGGAAAGACCACCACCCTCAGGGCCATCGCCGGTCTGGTGACTTGGGACCTCAGGGTTCTCCGTCGCCAGGCCTTCCTTTCCGGGCAAATCCGATTCCTGGGCCAAGAGGTTCAGGGGCTGCTCCCCCACCGAATTGCTCGTCTGGGCCTGGTGTTGTGCCCGGAGCGACGGAGGCCTTTCCGAGAGTTGACGGTTCGCGAGAACCTCCTTGCAGGGGCCCTGGCCCAGAAGGACGTTCGACAGGTCCACAATAGACTGGCTGAGGCGTACGACCTGTTTCCAGCCCTGCGGGAGCGGGAGCGCCAACGGGCGGGAACCCTGTCCGGGGGAGAGCAACAGATGCTGGCCGTTGCCCGCGCCCTCATGGCCGCTCCCAGGCTGCTCCTCATCGATGAACCTTCCACCGGCCTCGCTCCCCTCGTCAAGCGCAGCGTGTTCCAACAGATTCGAGCGGTCCGAGACAAGGGCTTGCCCGTGTTGGTTGTGGACCAGGACGCGTCCTTGGCCCTGTCGTTGGCCGACCTGGGTTATGTGCTGTCCCAAGGTCAGGTGGTGGCCCAGGGGCCGCAACTGTTGGGGGACGACACGGTGCGGCGTTCGTTCCTAGGTCTGTAGGTGCGGAATCTGGCGGAGCGAGGCCCGACAGGCCCGGCACACCCTGCGGAAGAACGCATTTTTTGTACGACAGCGTGGGCAGTCGAACTCCAGCTTCTCCCTGGCCCACTGGGCAAGGCCCTGGGGCAAGAAGCGGAGAAACACCAACACCACCAAGGCGAACACGAGGAGGCGGTACTCGGAGAACGCCCGCAGGTACTCCATGGCGGGGAACAGGAGGAACACCCCCACCACAGGCCCGTAGATGGTCCCCATCCCCCCAAACATGGTCCAGATCACGGGTTGAAAGGACATGAACATGTCCAAGGTGGAGGGACCCGCCGTGCGCAGGAAGTGGGCGTGCAGGGCCCCAGCCAAGCCCCCGACCAATCCGGCCAGGCTGTAGGCCTCCAGTTTGTACCTGGTGGTGTCAATGCCCAGCGCCCGTGTGGCCACCTCGTCCTCGCGAATGGCCTGAAGGACCAAGCCGAACGAGGATCGGGTCACCCCCCACAGGACGAGCAGCACAACCACCGCCAGGCCCACCACGATGTAGTACTCCTCCAACCGCGAAGAAGCCAGACGGCTGATGCGAAACAACCCCAATTCGCCCCCCGTGAACCGGGACAGGGACACCACCACACCGAGGAGCAACAAGGGGAAGGCCAACGTGGCCAAAGCGAGGTAAGGCCCGCGTAGGCGAAGACAGGGAATCCCCACCACCAAGCCCGCGAGGAGGGCTGCAACCGCCCCCAAGGGGATGCTCACGGCCGGCCCCCAGCCCAGCCTGAGGTTCAGGAGCGCCGCTCCATAGGCACCCACCCCGAAGAACAGGGCGTGCCCCAAGCTCACCTGCCCAGCGTAGCCGGCCAGGAGGTCCCAACTCGCTGCGTACATGGAGAACGTGGCAGCCAGCACCACCACCCGCAGAACGTAAGGATCCTTGACCCAAACGGGGACGACGAACAACAACACCCCGAACAGGAAGGCCAGCACCCGGCCGGGAATAGAGAAGATCTCGTCCCAGATGGAACGAACCCGCCAGCGGGTGCCCCGCATCCTACCGCTCCTCGAGCAGCCGAGCCCCGAACAGGCCTTGTGGGCGAACCGCAAACACCATCAGCATCACCAGGAGTCCGACCCCCGTGCGCAAGTAGGCGCCGCCGGGGACGAGAAAGACCACCGTGACCTCAGCAAAGGCCAAAATCACCGCCCCCAGGACACTCCCCCACAGGCTGCCCAGGCCCCCAAGGACCACGGCCGCCAGCACAATCACCAACGGATGCGTCCATTTGTGGGGTTCCACTGCGTACAGTGGGGCCACGGCCGCCCCAGCCAAGGCGGCAAGGACGAGCCCCAGGGCCACCACCACCCGGCCCAGCCCAACCACATCCACGCCCATCAGGGCCGCAGTCTCCCGATCCTGAGCCGAAGCCCGAATCGCCAGTCCCAACCGGGTTCTCCACAACAGCAACCACACGGCAAGGAGGGCCACCACGGCCAGGGCCAACGTGGCCAGCTCCTGATGCCCGACGCGGATTCCCCACAGGACGGCGTACCCGGGGAAGGTGGCGGGCACCGTGCGAAAGGCCCCGCCGAAGATGCGGATCACTACCTCTTGCACCAGGATCGCGATGGCCAAGGTGGACATCAAAACCGTGGATTCGCGCTCCCGGCCTGGCTCCACAAACAGGCGAAGGAGCAACAACCCTCCGGCCACGACCGCGGCCGCCGTAAGGGCCAGGGCCGGTCCCAGCCCCCAACCCAGCCGGACCTGAAAGAAAAACACACCGTACGCCGCGGCCATGAAGAAAGCTGTGTGGGCGAGGTTCATGATCCGGGCCACGCCGAACACCAGCATGAACCCCAGGGCCAGCATGGCGTACAGGCCACTCAACACCATCCCGTGGACAAGGATCTCCACCACGGTAAGAAAGCGGGGCCCTGCCTAAGAGCAGGGCCCCGGAGACAGTCGGCTTACGGCTTCCACTTGGCCACAACCCAGGGGGGGATCACGTAGGGGACGGTGCCGGGATAGCTCACCACCAGGTCGGGGTTGGCCGCATCGGGCTTCCACTGCCGAGGCCAAAAGGCCAGGAGCTTACCGTCCTGCCACTGCACGCCGATCCCGGTGGCGAACTCCGGACCCCACTTCACATCGTGGAGCTCGTCGAACACCACCCGCCCCATGGTGGAGAGGTAGTCCGTGGCCTCCAGAGCTTTGATCACCGCGTCGGCGCCCAAGCTGCCGGCCTTCTCCACCGCCTGGGCCAGGATCTTGACCGCGTCGTACGTGCCCGCGGTGTAGATGGGAAGCTCCCCGAAACGGCCCACAAAGGAGTTGATGAAGGGGACAGTGGAGGCCGTGATGGCCACGTCGTGGGCGTAAATCCCCACAGTGGCGGTGTAGGCCCCGAAACCGCCTGTGGCCTCCAGGAACCCTTGGCGCATGGCTTCCACGTTGACCCCCACCACGGCAGCCGGCACCTGGAGCCTCCCCCAATCCCGGGCGAACGGGATGCCAGCCGGGCCGGAGAACACGGCGAAAATGATGTGTGCTCCAGCTTTTTCAATGGAGGTGAGCTCGGGTGTAAGGCTGGTGGCCAACGCCGAAGGCCGCCAGGTCCCCACCACTTGGGCGCCAAACCCCGCCGGGGGAGGCGCTGCCGCAAACAGCTGGACCCAACCTACAATGGCATCGGCCCAAGACAACCCTTCGGCCACAATGGCCACCTTGGGCTTGTCGATCTTCAGCTCTTTGCGGAACAGGTCGATCACGTCGGCCAAGAGGAGGAAGGACAGGCGAGCCAGTTGGCTGGAGCGGATGGGCGTGACCCGGAACAGGTACTTGTACCGCTTGTAGTCCTTGTCCACACGGCCTTTGAGGATCTCGTCGGAAGCGGCCCCCGCGATAAGGAAGATCTTGCCGTAGTCGGCCGCCACGTCGGTCATGGGGATCACCGCTTCGGTGCGGAAGCCTCCCACGAGGAAGTCCACCTTGTTCACGGTGATGGCCCGCTCCACCGCCGTCACAGCATCCGTGATGTTGAGCATCTCGTTGGTGTCGACCTTGACGAGCTCGAGGGTGTAGGTGCGGCCGCCCACGCGGAGGCCCCCCGCGGCGTTGATCTGTTCCGCGGCCATGGTGGCCCCGTACCAGTGGTGTTGGCCCTGCACGTAGGTCATAGGGCCCACCACCCCAATGCGGATGACGTTCTGTGCGGAAGCACCAAGGGTGAGGATGATCAAAGCGGCAACACACAGAACCTTCTCTAGGCTGCTGCGCATCGGAACACCTCCCGATGAAAAGTTACCGAACCTTAGCACCCCCGCAGCCGAAGGTCAACCACCGTCCGATCCGGCAACTGGAGCGGGCTCCACCACCGAGCGCTGCCAGCCGCGGCTGAGCAGGAACCCCAGGGCAAGGAGGCCGGCCAGCACGTTGGACAAGGACATGCCCCACCACACCCCATCGGCCCCCCAACCCAGGGGAAAACCCAGCAGGTAAGCCAGAGGAATCCGCAGCAGCCACAGGCGCACAATGCCCAGGATCATGGTGGGCACGTTGTACCCCGCAGCCCGGTACACGGCCATGGCCGCAAAGAACGTGCCCAAAAACGGCATGCTCAGGGCAAAGGCCCCGATGAACCGCGCCCCCACGGCAATGACGTCTTCCCGGCCGGGGATGAACAACCGCACAAGGGGCTGCCGAGCCAGACCCAGCACCGCCGCCTCCACCGCCAGGATGGCCACCAAGGCAGTCAAGCCCTTGTACACGAGATCTCTGGACCGCTCCAGCTTTCCCGCCCCAAGGGCTTGCCCCACCATCGTAGTCAGTCCTGTGCTCAACCCCTCGGTGACGATGAACAAGATGCCCAGGACCCGATCCCCGATGCCGTAGCCGGCCAGGGCCACTTCCGGGTTGGGCAGTCGGCCAATCACCGCCGTCATCACCACAAACCCAAAGGCCATACTGGACTGCCCTACGGCAGCGGGAACACCGATGCGCAGGCCTTTGGAGATCCACGCCCAGCGGGGAACCATGTCCCTGGGGACAAACCGCAGTTCCCGGTGGCCGCGGGCAAGCAGGGCTCCAAAGGCGATGGACACCAAGCCCTGGGCCAAGATCGTGGCGTACGCCGCTCCCAAAATGCCCATCTTGGGCAGCGGCCCCCACCCCAGCACGAAAAACGGATCCAGGGCCATGTTGAGGATCGTGCCACTGCCACTGAGGATGAGAGGGGTCAGGGTGTTCCCTGTGGCGGCGAACGCCGCGTGGCAAAGGCCGGGAAGGACCATGGTGGGGAGCCCGATGAAGATGACCCGGATGTACTGGGCGGCGGCATCGGCCACCCTTCCCGGCCCCACCAGCACCTCCAGAAGCCAAGGAGAGAAGAAGTAGCCCCCGACCCCCACCGCCACGCCAGCGGCCAAGGAAACAAACAGCAGCTGGTTGAGGGCTTCGTTGGCCTCCTTGGGGCGGCCAGCCCCCACGTACTGGGCCACCAGGGCGCTCATCGCCGCTCCCCCAAACCCGGCGATGAAGGAGATCAAAAACCACACGATCGGCCAGGAAACTTGGATTCCAGCCACCGCGGCGGCCGACTCCTCCTTGGGCAGCCGCCCAATCCAAAAGGCGTCAGCCAGGTTATAGAGGGTGAAAATCAGCGACCCCAGCACCGCCGGGGCGCCGATGCGCACCATCGTGCGCAAAGCCGGACCATGGAGGATCTCTTCCCGACTCGGAGGTTGGAACGCCACGCTCGTGAACTCTACCCCAAGCTACCGGAACTTCCCGAACCGTGGGGAGTTCATCCACCTCCACGCCGTCACCACAATGGCCTCCAGGTTGGTGAACTCCGGCTTCCACCCCAAGTCCTGTTGGGCTAGGCGGGGGTCAGCCACCAACACGGCGGGGTCGCCCGCCCGCCGGGGAGCCGCACGGGAAGGAATCGTTCGCCCTGTCACCCGCTGACAAACTTCCCACACTTCCCGCACGGAGTAGCCCCGCCCGATCCCCAGGTTGTAGGCCGGGGCCAGTTTTCGACCCTTTTCCAACGCCTGGAGGGCCAAAACGTGGGCCCGGGCTAGGTCCGCCACGTGCACGTAGTCCCGCACCGCGGTCCCGTCCGGGGTTTCGTAGTCCGTGCCGTAAATCTCCAGGTACGGGCGCTGGCCCAACGCCACCTCCAGCACAATGGGGATGAGATGGTTTTCCGGTTCGTGCCACTCCCCAATTTCCCCCTCGGGATCGGAGCCCGCGGCGTTGAAGTACCGCAGGGACACGTGCCTCAGGCCGTAGCCCCGGCCGTAGTCGGCCAGAATTTCCTCCATCACGAGCTTGGTTCGGCCGTAGGGGTTTTTGGGCCGCTTGGGGTGGTCCTCGGGGATGGGGATGCGCTCAGGGTCTCCATACACGGCCGCGCTGGAGGAAAAGATGAGCAGGGCCACCTCGTGGCGGCGCATGGCGTCCAAGAGGTTGAGCGTGCCCACCACGTTGTTGCGGTAGTACTTTTCCGGCTCGGCCACGGACTCCGGGACCGAGGTCAGGGCAGCAAAGTGGATCACCGCGCGGATGGAGTAGCCCTGGAAGGCAGTTTCCAGAGCCCGGGGGTCTAACAGGTCGCCCTCCACAAACTGCTCGGTCAGCAGAAGTTCGCGGCGCCCTCGGGAGAGGTTGTCGAACACCACCACCTCGTAGCCCTGTTTGAGGAGCTCCTTGACGGTGTGGCTTCCAATGTAGCCGGCCCCGCCGGTGACGAGAATCATCTTCCCTCCTTGGAAAGGCCTGTGACCTGGGCCATGTCGCCCAAAAACAGCGAGCAGGGATGCTCCACGTCGCGCACGAGGGCCTTGCGGCCCACAACCGAACCAGCCAAGCGGACGTTCTCGAGCTGGGCTTCGTCCATGACGATGCTGTCTTGGATCCGGGCGCGGTGGACCCGCACCTTGGGACCGAGCGCCGTGTGGGGGCCGATTTCCCCGTCTTCCACCCACGCCGGACCGTCGATCCGCGCCGGCCCCAAAATCCGGGACCGCACGACCTTCACCCCCGGCCCAATCCACACGGGGCCGGCAACCTGTGACTCGGCATCCACATGGCCCTGGACGTCGCCCTCCAAGCGGGCCAAAAGCAGGCGGTTGGCCTGAAGGAGATCCTGGGCGCTGCCGATGTCCTGCCACCAGCCTCCGATGCGGAAGCCGTAAACCTTTTCCCCCCGGTCCACCAGGCGCTGGATGGCGTCGGTGAGTTCCAATTCCCCCCGCCAGGAAGGCTGCACCTCCTGTGCCGCCTCAAGGAGGCTCGGTTTGAAGGCGTAGACGCCCACGATGGCCCAGGGGCTTGGGGGCTCGGCGGGCTTTTCCACCACCCGCACAATGTGCTCCCCCTCCAGCACGGCCACCCCGAACCGTCGGGGGTCCTCTACCCACGCCAAGGCCACAGTGGCGCGGTGGGCCCGCCTGAACGTCTCCACCACCGGTTGGACCCCGCGCTCGAGCAGGTTGTCCCCCAGCACCACAAGGAAATCCTCCTGGCCGAGGAAGCCCCCGGCGCAGAGCACGGCGTGGGCAAGGCCCTTGGGCTCGGGCTGGGAAACGTAGGTGAGGCGCACCCCCAACGCCGCTCCGTCCAAACACGCCCGGAACTGCTTCTCCTGAGAGGGGCTCACCACCACGCCCACGTCCTCGATGCCCGCTTCGCGGACGGCGCGAATGACGTGCGCCACGACGGGTTTTCCGGCTACAGGAAGGAGGTGCTTGGGCTGAGAGAATGTGAACGGCCTAAGCCGTGTGCCCTCCCCCCCGCACAGCACCAGGGCCTTCATAACTTGGGGATTGTAGCCAAAGCTGGGCGTGGGCCGGGGTTTCGGCAGGGATCACCACCTGGGGACCATTCCCGTCCCCCACAAGCTGGAAGGGAATGCCGTAGGCGCGCTCCAACAGGGCTGGGGTAACCACGTGTTCGGGGCCTCCCTGCGCCAAGACTTCCCCGTGGGAGAACAAAGCGACCTGCATTCCGTAGAGAAGGGCGTTGTTGGGGCTGTGGGAGGTGATGATCGCTCCCAAGCCCTGGGCCACGATGTGCTGAATGGCCAACAACACCCGGTGCTGGTTGGCGGGATCGAGGTGGGCATCGGGCTCGTCAAGAAGGAGGAAGGACGCCCCTTGGGCCAATCCCCGGGCCACTAAGACCAGCCGGCGTTCTCCTCCGCTGAGGGTGTAGTAGGGCCGTTGGCGGAATTCCTCCAACCCCAGAAGGGCCAGGGCCTGGTCGGCCGCCTGACGGTCGCGGGCCTTGGGCTGGCTCAGCCACCGCACGTAGGGTGCCCTTCCCATGAGCACCACCTCCCAGGCGGTGAAGTTGAACGGCGGCTCATGGAACTGGGGCACGTAGCCGATCTGGCGGGCTCGTTCCCGGGGGGACATGGACAACACCGAGCGGTTTTGGAAAAGGACCTGGCCGTGGATAGGACGGCGCAGCCCGCCCAAGCAGTCCAAGAACGTGGTCTTCCCACTCCCGTTGGGTCCAAGGAGAAAAGCCACCTGCCCCGCGGCAAACGCCACGGAAACTTCCCGGAGCACAAGCCTTCCCGGCACGTAAGCGTAGGAGACCGCTTCGCTGCGCAGCTCTAGCGCCATCCGCCCCGCTCCTTGAGAAACCGCAAGAACAGGGCGAGAAAAAGGGGCGCCCCCAACAGGCCGGTGAGGATCCCGAGGGGAATTTCCGCCGTGAGGGCTGTGCGGGCCACGGTGTCCAACACCACCACCAGGGCCGCACCCAGACCCATCGAGGCCGGGATCAGCCGAGCATAATCTGGCCCCACCAGGGCCCGGGCCGCATGGGGCACCAACAACCCCACCCAGCTGATCGTCCCTCCCACCGATACCGCCGAAGCCACAAGCAAGGTCCCCAGCCCCACCACCCCCATGCGCGCCGTCCGCACCCTGACGCCCAGCGATTCTCCTTCGGCCTCCCCCAGCGTAAGAACGTTCACATGCCAGCGGATGGCAAGGAGGGCCAATAGGCCCATACCTGAAGCCAGGGCCAAAGGAACAAGCTGGGGCATGCGAACCCCACTGAGGCCTCCGAGGAGCCAGTAGGTGATGGCAGGAAGGGTCCCCAGCGGGTCGGCAACGTACTTGACAATGCCCACGGCTGCAGACAGAAAGGAGTCCACAAGGACCCCAGCGATCACGAGGATGAGCACGCTGCCCCCGAAGGCCCACCCCAAAAGCGAGGTAAGGGCCACTCCCCCCACGCCCCCAAGAAAAGCCAGTGTCTGCACAACCTCCGGTCGGGGAAAAAGGAGAAAGGCCACGGCCGCCCCCAAGGCCGCTCCAGAGCTCACCCCCAACAGCCGCCCTTCCACCAGCGGGTTGCGGAACACCCCCTGGTAGGCGGCTCCAGCCACAGCCAGGTTGGCCCCCACCAGGGCTGCCGACACCACCCGGGGAACTCGCACCAAAAGAACCAGGTTCTGCACAGGCGGAGATACCCCAGCCAAAGGGGGAACGGGACCCAGAAGCTCGGGCAAGCCCAAACCCTCCGCCACGGTCCGCACCAGGTCCACCAGGCCTTTGTGCAGGGCGTGGGTCAGAACCAGCCAGACGTCCCCCGCGGGCACCGCGTACCGCCCCACCATCAGGGCTGCAAACATCACCGGCAAGGGCAGAGCCCAAAGGAGCCAGGGCCCCACCCCCCGCCTTACCGCCCCAGGATGGAACCGATCTGGTCGGGTGAGAGGTCGCACCCGTAGAACTCCTTGTAGAAGCGGGCCACTTCGCCTGCCAAGTCCAACCCAGTCGAGCCCGGATGGAGGGTCTCCGCAAGCCACAGCAGACCGAGAACAACCTCGGGGCTGGGCACGTCCCAGGGCCCGAAGAACTCGGGGAACCTGTACACCCGCTGACCGCGCACAGCGGAGACGGGGGAAAACACCGGGTCCGCGAGGAAATCCCCAGGCTTGGCCCGGCTGTAGGAGGGAACCAAGATCACTTCCGGGTCCCAGAGGAGGAGGCGCTCGGCGTCCACCCGCTGCCAGAACACCCCCGGCCGGGCGGCCAACACCTTCCCCAGGGGGATCCCTCCGGCCAGCTCGATGAGCACGTTTTGGATCACGTCCCCGGCGTAGACGTTGAACATGGTGTAGGCGGCGAAGTACACCCGGGGCTTTTGCGGAACCGACTCCAATCGGCTGCGCACTTGCTCCACCAGCTCGGCAAACTGCGCAGCCAGCCCCTCGGCCCGCTCCTCCCGCCCCAGGACCTTCCCTGTGAGGCGGATGGCCTCCTGGAGGGTGTCCAGCGTCTCGGGGTAGTAAAGCACACTGGGGATCCCAAGGTCGGCCAGCTGGCGGGCCAGGGCTTCCCCGTGCACGACCGAACTGGCCAACACCACATCGGGTTGCAGAGCCAAAATGGCCTCCAGTGTGGGCTTGATGGGCAGCTCCTTGGCCTTGTACTGGGGATCGAGAAGGGCCAACGCTTGCTGAGCCAAAGGCGCGGTGGGCAGGCTCACAAAGTACGCCCCCACCACCGAGTCCGCCGCCTCCAGGGCGTAAAGGATCCACGTGGTCCCCCCTTGAAGGCAGACCACACGCTGCACCGGACCGGGAAGGACCACCTCCCGGCCCGCCTGGTCCACCACCACCGTCTGCCCCAGCGCCGCAAACCCTAGCAGCACGCACAGCCAAGCCACTCTGTTCACGGAAACCTCCGAACTACGTTCACTTCCTCCTCCGCCAGGTCAACCCCATAAAAGCCCCGGTAAAACGTGGAAATCATCTCCACGAGATCGAGGCCAATTCTCCCGGGATGGTGGAGTTCAGCAAGCCAAAGGATGCCCAGAGCCGACTCGGGGATCGGTGTGTCCCAGGAAAACAGGATCTGGGGCATCTTGAACACCCGGCCGGTCCGGACAGCTGTCACGCTGGAGAAGACGGGGTCGGAAGCGAAGGTTTCGGGCTGCACGGGCCCGTAGGGAGCGATGACAATCACCTCAGGATCCCAAAGGAGGATTTGTTCGGGGCTGACATTCTGCCAAGACCCGGGGAGTTCGCGGGAGACGGAGGTGCCCCCGGCCAGGGCGATGAGGTGAGTTTGGTACATTTCTTTTCCCGGCACGCGCAGGGGGTTGGTGCCGACAAACATCACGCGGGGCCGTGCTTCCAAAACCAGGGCCTCGGCAGTCTTCTCTGCCGCTTGAAGGATGGTCTCCCAGAAAGCCCAAAGCTCACGGGCATGGTCTTCCCGACCGAGGAGCTTTCCCGTGAGAAATATCGCCTCCTTGATGAGCTGAGGTGTCTCCGGGGCGTAGACCACCGAGGCAATTCCCACATCCCCAAGCTGGGCCCCCAACTCCCGATGGCGTGGCCCAAGAAGGACCAGGTTCGCTTGGAGGGCCAAGATCGTCTCCAGACCCACCTCGCCCGGGAACGCCTTGAGTTCGAAGTTGGGATCGATGCGCCGCATCACGGAAACGCCCACCGGGCTATCCGGCAACCCCAGGTACCGCGCGCCCACCAGGAGGTCGGCTGCTCCGAAGGCGTAGAAGTAGGGTGTGGCCACACCGTACACACTGGCCACCCGGGTCACTGCCTCAGGGAGCGAGACCTCCCGGCCGCTCTGATCGACCACCTGCTGACCAAGAGCCGCCCAGGCTCCCACGATCACCGCCACCAGAATCCCTAACACTCCGGCCTCCTTTCTTTGTCCAGCAGCACCTTCACCTCCCGGAGCCACCTCAACCCGGTTTCCACCTGCAAGCGCCGAAACTGGTGGACGGCCCGGGCGAATGCATCCGCTGGGGGCTTCCGGGCCATCAAGCGACGCCGGCGCACGAGAAGTTCCGCTGTCTCCCTCTCCACAAAGAGGTCCACGTCCTGAGGGCTGTACCTGAGCACGAAGAACAGACGGACGAGGAATTCCCCTCGCCGGCGTTCGCTGTTCCCCTCCGCGAGCCAGACGAAGAAGCGCTCCCGCCCTTTGGGGGTGAGCTCGTAGGCCCGACGGGGGCGCCCCTTGAGGCCGGGCCCCACCTGCCCCCGAACCAGCCCCTCCTGCTCCAGCTCCCGCAGCCAGGCGTAGATCTGGCTGGAAGTGAACCGCCAAGCTGGTCCCAGTTCCCTGCGGACGCGGTCCCGCAGGACGTATCCGTGGGCGGGTCCTTGGACCAAGAAGCCGAGGACAATCTCCTTCATCGCCGCGTCCCGGTTATTCCAACTTGGAATATCGCCAGGATACCCCACCCGCCCCCGCCCGGCAAGCGCCCCTTGACCCCCCTTCCTTCACAAGCTATAAAAGCTCTTCGCATCACACGCACGTCGGAACGATAAGGAGGACCAGCTCATGTGGAGAAGTTGGGGGTCGGCGTTGGCGCTGGTTGTGTATTTCCTTGCCCAGGGAGCCACTTGGACCGTTTGCCCCGAGGGCTGCGATTTCACCCTCATCCAGGAGGCCCTGGACGCTGCCAAACCCGGGGACACCTTGGAAGTGGGCCCTGGACAGTATGCAGGCGACCTGTGGGTCAAGCGGGCTGTGACCTTGGTTGGGGCAGGGCGTGATCAAGTCCGCATCCAGGGCAACGTATTCGTGTGGGCCTGCGCTCAAGTGGCCATCTCCGGTCTGGCCGTGGAAGGCAAAGTCTCCGTGGAGGACAGCACGGGCATCGTGATCGCCGACTGCGCGGCCCAGGGTGTGCTGGCCCGCAGTTCCTCGCTCACCCTCCGCTCCTGCGAAATCGCTGAATCCCCCACCCACGGGATCCTGGCCACGCTGAGCTCCCGCCTTCTCGTGTTCGACTGCCTCATCCGGAACTGTTCCGGCGATGGGATCAACGTGGCGGCCTCTTTCCTCGACGTGCGGTCCGTGGTGATCCGCAACAACCAAGGGTGGGCCATCTGGGGCGACCCCTTCTCCACCGTGGCCGGGGACGTCTCGCCCGGCCAACTTGACCAAAACGCCCTCGGGGCCTTGGGAGGGCGGGCGGTCTACCTGGACCGCGTTCCCCCTGAGGCACCGGCCTCCGTGCGGGTGGAGCCCGCGGATTGGACCTCCGGCCCCATCACCGTCACCTGGACGGCTTCTCCAGACCTGTCGGGCATTGCTGCGGTGTGGTACAAGATCGGCACAGCCCCGACGGGGCCGGAGGATGGCACCCGGGTGTGGGGGGCCTCCCGTCTCGTCCTGCCTGCTCCTCCCGAAGGCCGGCAGACCGTGTTCCTCTGGCTTGAGGATCGTGCGGGCAACAAGAGTGAGCGGAATCGGGGAGAAGTGGCGATCCAGGCCGACCGCACGCCCCCTGCCGTTCAGATCAGTGCGCCTGCTCAGGTCGCCGAAACGTCCTTCTCCGTCACCCTGGCGGCGGAGGACAGGGCCGGTGAGGGGTCGGGAAGCGGTGTGGCCTCCCTGCGCTATTCCAACGACGGGAAGACTTGGACCTCTTGGGAAGGCTTCAAAACAAGTCTCACCTGGGACCTCACCAAGGCGGGTGGGGACGCAAAACCAGGCGACCGGACGCTGTACCTTCAGGTGAGGGATCGGGCAGGGAACGTCAGGGAAGTCCGGGCCAGCGTTCGCCTGGCCCAAGTGTTTGCTTGGGAGGAGGGCATTCTCAGCCTTGCCATGTCCCCGACCGGCTTGCTCGCCATGGGGCTGTCCACGGGAAACGTGCGGGTGTTCAACCCCACCTCGGGCATCGTGGTGCTCGTGCTCCGGGGACACACAGCGGGCGTGTACGGAGTAGCGTTTTCACCCACGGCCGACCTCCTGGCCACCGGCGGCTTGGAGAACACGGTTCGCATCTGGGACGGGCGGACCGGAGCGGAGTTGCGTGTGTTGCGGGGCCACACCGGCGGAGTGTGGACGGTGGCCTTCTCCCCGGACGGCAAGTGGCTGGCCTCTGGGTCTTCCGACGGGACGGTACGCCTCTGGAATCCCACGAACGGGAAGCTCATCCGAACCCTGGAAGGTCGGGGCGGAGCGGTACGCGTGCTCGGCTTCTCCCCCGACGGAAAGGTTCTGGCCACCGGATCCGACGACCGTGCAGTTCGGCTGTGGGATCCGCAGCGGGGCACCCTTGTGCGCACCCTCACCGGCCACTCCGATTGGGTGCGGGCCCTTTGCTTCTCCCCCGACGGCAAGGTGCTGGCCTCGGGTTGCTGCGGAAAGTTTGACCGGGGGATTTGCGCCACGATGGAGATCAAGGTGTGGGATGTGGCCTCGGGGAGAGAGCTTCGCACCTGGCAGGCCCCGGGCGAAGGTGTGCGCTCGCTCACGTTCTCTTTGGACGGCCGGACCCTGGTGGGGGGGGCCGGCGACGGCCGCGTGGTCCTCTGGACCTGGGAAGACCAGAAGGCAGTGGGGACCTTCACCGGACACACCCTGCCCGTCACAGGAACCACCTTCAACGACAACCACCTCCTTTCGGTGGGGGAGGACGGCAAGCTCATCATTTGGCAGGCTGGGTCCTAGCGCCTGGGGCCCCAGCGGCCTGGCTACAATCAAGGCGATGGAGAAGCGGCAACCCGCGGTGGCCGGAACCTTTTATCCCCGGGAGCCCGGTGATCTCCGGAACTTTTTGAGCAGTTTGCTTGAGATCCCAGGCCCAAGGGGAGGGGCTTTGCTCTCCGCTCCTGTGGGTCTGGTTGTTCCCCACGCCGGGTACATGTACTCCGGACGAGTGGCCGGAGCGGGGTTCCGGGCCCTCTGGAACCTGGGAAAACCGCAAGGCGTGGTGATTCTGGGGACGAACCACTCTGGTCAGGGAGGAGCGTTGTGCCTGGCCGAGCCTGGGGCCTGGGAGACCCCCCTGGGCGCAGTAGAGGTGGATGCCGATCTCACCCAGGAGTTGGCCACCTTGTGGCGGGTTCGACCCTCAAACCAGCCCTTTGCCCGGGAACACTCGGTCGAAGTCCAGATCCCTTTTCTCCAGTACGCGTTTGACAAACTACCCATTGTGCCCGTGCTGGTTCGGGAACTGAGCTGGGGGCAAGCGGAGCGGGCAGGCGCGGCCATGGCCGGGGCTTTGGCCGGAAAGGGCTGGGCCATCGTCGCCTCCACGGACTTCACCCACTACGAGCCCGAGGCGGTCGCTCGAGAGAAGGACAGCCAGGCCCTCAAGGCCCTGCTGGCCCTCGACGGTCCCGGCTTCCTGGAGGTTGTGGGTCGGCACGCCATTTCCATCTGTGGGGTCGGAGCGTTGGCTCTGTTCCTCGCCACAGCCCGGGCTGTGGGGCTGGGCAAGGGTTCCCTCCTGGCCTACTCCACCTCGGCCGATGCGGGGGGACCGCGGTCGGCTGTGGTGGGCTACGCTGCCGCTTTGTTTGAGGCCCGGCATGCGTAGCATGACGGGGTTCGGGCGGGGGCGAGCTTCTTACCAAGGTTACGCCGTCCAAGTGGACCTCCGCAGCCTGAACGGCCGCTTCCGCGAAGTACGTGTGCGCGGCCTTGGGGAGTTTCCCCGCCTCGCCGCCCTGGTGGAAGCCCAAGTTCTCCGGGCCTTCGAGCGGGGAACGTTTGAGGTTCATGTGCGGTGGGATTTCGAGGGCGAGCCTCACCCCAAGAGACTTCTCTTCGACGTAGCCCGCCGGTATCACCAGCAGCTATCTGCCCTGCAGGGGGAACTGGGCCTGCCCGACCCCCCCAGCCTCGCTCACCTCTTGGAACTGGGCGCGTTCCAAGAGGACCCCGCCCTCGAGGAATCCTTGCTTGTCCCTTTGGAACAGGCCATCCGCCTCGCCGTGGGGGAAGTGCAAGCCCAACGGGAGAGGGAGGGGGCCGAACTGCGGGCGGCCCTGGTCCGGGAGGTGAACAACCTGAGGGCGCTCCTGGTCCGAGCGGAGAGCCAGGCCCCCGAGGCGATCCACGCCGCGGAGGCCCGTTTGCGGGCACGACTGGCTGAGCTGCAAGTGGACCCCGATCCCGGTCGGCTGGCCGCCGAGCTCGTCCTGTGGGCGGAACGAGGGGATGTCCGCGAGGAACTGGACAGGATACAAAGCCACCTCGGCCGGCTGGAGACGCTCCTGGACAGCCCTGGGCCGATAGGCAAGGAGCTGGAGTTCATTGCTCAGGAGTTGGCCCGGGAGACGGGCACCCTCAGCGCCAAGGCCCGCTCCACCGCCTTGGCCCAGACTGCCCTCCAGATGCGTCTGGGTGTTGATCGGTTGCGGGAGCAGGGGAGGAACGTGGAGTGAACGAGTTTCTGCCTCAAGGATGGGGAACCCAAGGAGCACGAGGGATCGTGTTCGTGGTCGCCGGGCCCTCCGGGGCCGGTAAGTCCTCGGTCATCGAGGGAGTCCTGGCGCGCAACCAAGGTCTGCACTTCTCGGTGTCGGCCACCACCCGTCGGCCCCGACCGGGCGAGGTCCACGGTCGCGACTACTACTTTGTGAGCGAAAACCAGTTCGAGGAGATGATCCGCCGGGGGGAGCTCCTGGAGTGGACCACGTACCAGGGCCTTCGCTACGGAACGCCCAAGGCTGAACTGCAGCGACCTCTTCGGGAGCAGCGCGACGTCCTCGTCAACGTGGAGGTCCAAGGAGCCCTGGCCCTCAAGCGCGCCGAACTCAAGCATCCGGTGGTGCTGATCTTCCTCGTCCCTCCTTCCTGGGACTCCCTCCTGGAGAGGATTCAGGCGCGGGGGACGGAGTCCCCGCGTACCGTCAAGGAACGGCTGGCCATTGCTCAGCAGGAGGTCCAGTACATCCCGGAGTTTCAATACCTTGTGGTCAACGACGTTCTGGAAGAGGCAGTACGAAGAGTGGAAGCGATCATGTTGGCCGAACGGGCCCGGCTGATTCCCCTGGAGAGCGGTCCCTCGTGAGGGTGGGCGTGGACCTCGTGGAGGTTTTTCGCATCCGGGGCTTGGTGGACCGGCGGGGGGAGAGGGCCTTGCACCGCTTGTTCTCCCACCAGGAACTGGCCTATGCCCTCCAGGCTTCGCGGCCCCTGGCCTTCCAACGCCTTGCGGCCCGGTTCGCCGCCAAAGAAGCGTTCCGCAAGGCCCTGGGCAAGGCCGTTCCCTTTCGGGAAATGGAAGTCGTGGTTCGCGAGGGAGCCCCTTGGCTGCGCTGGCAGGGGAGGGACTACCCTCTCAGCCTGACCCACACCCCGGACCTGGCGGTGGCCGTGGTCCTTGTGGACCCTACTTGCCCTGATCCGTCAGCCCCTTGAGGTGCTCCCGCAGGGTGATGGTCTCCCTTCCCGGCTGGGCCGCGAGATAGCGTTCCTTTTCCCCTTCGGCCGCCTCTTCGGAGACTTTCTTGATCGACAGGCGCACCTGACGCTTGGCTTCGTTGATGCCAATGATCTTGGCCGTCACTTCCTGGTTTAGTCTGAGGACCTCGGAAGGGCTTCCAATCCGCTCGGGTGAGATCTCGGACACGTGCACAAG
>CAKZKH010000100.1 GCA_937122485.1 uncultured bacterium
GTGGGTCCTCTGGAGGCCCGATGTCGGCGCGTTCTGGTCGCCCTGGATTTGGAGTTGAGCCTCCTGCCCCGCCTGGGGGGCGTGGACTTGGTTCTCACGCATCACCCCTTGCTCTTTCGCCCCGTGGAGCAGGTACTCCCCAAAACGCCCTTGGGCCAGAAGCTTCGGGCGCTGCTTGACCAGGGGACGGCCTGCTATGCCCTCCACACCCCGTACGATGCGGCCCAAGGGGGCTTGGGCGAGGTGTTGGCGGGGATGCTGGGTTTGCAGGCGGTTCGTCCCTTGGCGCCACGTGGCCGGCTCCTCAAGTTGGCGGTGTACGTCCCGGTGGACTACGTGGACACGGTGGCCCAGGCCGTGTTTGCCGCGGGCGCAGGAAAGATCGGGAAGTACGGGCACTGCTCGTTTCGTTCCTCCGGCACAGGCACGTTCTTGCCCGAGGAAAGTGCCCGGCCGTTCCTTGGCGAGGTCGGCCAAGAACAGCACGTGGAAGAAGTGCGGCTGGAGACGATTGTTCCCGCGGAGCGGCTGGGGGCCGTGCTTTCGGCCATCCACCAGGTCCACCCCTACGAGGAAGTGGCCTACGACCTCTATCCCTTGGAGAACAAAGCGGAACTGCATGGGCTTGGCCGCGTGGGGGACTTGCCTTCTCCTCGCAGGGCCCAAGAGGTGGTGGAGAAGTTCGCCGAGGCCCTGGGCTGTTCAGAACCTCGGGTGGAGGGACACTTGAGGAAACGGGTGAAGCGGGTGGCCGTGTGCGGGGGAAGCGGCGGCGAGCTATGGGAGAAAGCTTGGACCGCGGGCGCTGAACTGTACATCACCGGGGAGATCGGTTACCACCAGGGCCAACAGGCCGCAGAGGTGGGGTTGACGGTCGCGGCCTTTGGCCACAGGGAAACGGAGAGCCCCTTCGTGAAACACTTGGCTTCGTTGCTCGCCGAGAGGTTCCCCCAACTGGAGGTTGTGGAGGAATGAACGAGCCTTTGCAGCGGTTGGTGGCGTTGGCGGACACGGACCGCCTGATCCGCCTCACCGAAGGGCGGCTGAGCGAACTGCACGGGGAGGAAGCAGGTCTTCAGGCCCGCGTGGCTCAATTGGACCAGGAAATGAAGGCCCGCCAGGAAAGCCACCGCCGGCTGCGCGCCGAGGCCTTGGCCCGGATGAATGAGGTGGATGCCACGGACGAGAAAATCCGCACCTACCAGCGCAAGCTGGAGCAAGAGATCCTGCCCTACAAGGAGATGGAGTACCTGCGGGACCAGGTTGTGCTCCTCAAGTCGCGGATCGACGGTTTGGCGGAGGAAGCCCTCCTCCTCTCCGATCAGGTGGAACAGGACGCGGAGAAACTCAAGGAAGACGAAGCCGCGTTCCGACAGCGCCGCCAAGCGTTGGAAGAAGAACTCCAGGCCCTCCTTCACCATCGGGCCGCCCTCGCCCAGGAGAAGGAGGGGCTGCTTGCCCAACGGGCCGCACAAGCCCAGCTCGTTCCTCCCCATCTGCTTCAGCAGTACGAGCGGCTGCGGCGGACCGTGGGCAGCCCGGTGGTGCCCGTGCAAGGGGGAGCCTGCGGAGGGTGTCACCTCCGACTCGCCGAGGCCACGTTGACAAGGGTCAAGGAGGGCCGTGAGGTGGTCACGTGCGAAAACTGCTCGCGGTTCTTGTACTGGCGAGCGCCGTAGGAGCTGCCCAGGAGCTCCCCCGCCGCGTCGGGGACATCAACGATTACGGGCAAACCCTGGAGCGCTCGGAGCGGGAACGCCTGGCCACCTTGATCGCTCAGGCAAAGGCCAAAGGGGTTGCCCTCGTGTACCTGGCCAGCTGGCACGACCCCTTCGCCAATCCCTCCACCTATGTCAGGGAGGTCTTTCGGGCCTGGTCCCTGCCCCCCGAGGCGGTGCTTGTGGTGTTCCTGCGCGGTGACAACCGGCGGTGGAAGGTGGTTTCGTGGGCCGGACCTACCGCACAGAAACTCCTCCCAGAACAGGCTTGGCTTGGCCTTTTGTCCGAGGCCGAGACCCGGGCCAACCGGGGCCAACCGGCCCACGGGGTTATCGCCCTGGCCGAGGACCTCCTGGAACTTCTGACCCAAGGGTCGGGGAAGCCGGCTCAGCCCTCGACTCGGTTCCCTGTGCTCCCGGTACTCCTTGGCCTGGCGGGGGTGGCGGGCCTGTTTCTTTTGGGACGGCACTTGTTGTGCCCCCACTGCTTCCGTCCTTTGGAGCGGCGTCGTTCCTACCGTGGTACAATCGCGGTGTGCCCTCGCTGTCGTTGGACGAGGGCCGGAGGATGGGGGAGATGGTCAGGGAGCCGCGGGAGCTGAAGTCTCCTGAGGAAGGTCCGGACTCCCCTGGGCAGGCTGCTCGGCGCAAGCCGAGAGGGGGCAACCCCTGGAAAGTACCACAGAAAATAGACCGCCAGCGGCCCGTACAGGGCGCGGGCAAGGGTGAAACGGTGGGGTAAGAGCCCACCGCCGGGACCGCGAGGTCCTCGGGCACGGTAAACCCCAGCCGGAGCAAGGCCAAATAGGGAGGCGCCTGAGGCTGGCCCGGCCAATGCCTCCGGGTAGGCCGCACCAGATCCATGGCTCCCCTCGACAGAATCCGGCCTATGGCCTTCTCCCCCTGTATACTCGCTTCGGCTTTCCTTGAAGGAGGTGCAAC
>CAKZKH010000101.1 GCA_937122485.1 uncultured bacterium
AGGGCCAGGGGCGTACCGAAGTTGATCCGGGCTGCAAATCCGAGCTTCCCCACCCCCACAATGAGCCCAAACTGCAAGGCGCACTGCGCCAAGTATCCCAGGGCGAACCCTCCCAGGTACTGAGGCACCCCCAACGGAGTTACCCAATACCTGCGCAAAATTTTCCCATCCCGGGCGTACAGGATCGTGCCCGGCACCCCAAACAGCCCACCGGTGAAGAAGGCCATGAGCAGGATGCCCGGAAGCAGGTAGTCCACGTACTGCACCTTTTCCTTTGCTCCTCCTGCGTAGGCGAGTTGAAACCCTACGGCCTGTTCGTCGCGGAAAGCCCCGCTGGAGGCCAAGATGCCGACGTTGAGCCCTGTCATGATCTGTTCAATGACGCCGGCGGCCATGCTCGCAGCGGCATCCCCCTTGCGATAGAAAACCTCGATCCAGGCGGAGGGTTCGGGGGATGGGCTTGAGGACAGGGCCTGGGTCAACTGGGCCGTGAACTGGGGAGGGATACGCACCACCACGTGGAGGCGCCCCAGACGGGCTGCCTCTTGGACCTCGGCCAGAAACTGCTCGGGCGGCTCCCCTGGGGCCGGCCGCTTGAGGGTAAACAACGGTTCGTCCCCGGGTTTACGGGGGGTGGCCAAAGGGTCGAACATTTTGTCAAGCTGGGCTCCGAAACCTTCAGAACCTGCTTGGTCCTCGTTCACCAACGCCACGGTGAAGTTCATGGTGCCCTCTTGCCCCAGCCGCCCAAAGACCAGGGTCAACAGGGAAAAAAGCAGCAGGGGAAACATCACGAACCAAAACAGGGTCTGCCGTTCCCGGAGGACGGTGACGACGTTGTACAAAGCCAACCGGAGGATGGGTCTCATTCGCGGAGTCGGCGGCCGGTGAGGCTCAAGAACACGTCTTCCAAGTTGGGCTGACGCACGACCACGTTTTTCAATTCCATGCCGTTTTGGCGGGACCAGCGCACCAGTCCGTCCATCGTGGTCACCAGGTCATGGGTGGTCACGGTGATGAGGTCACCTTCCTGGCGGGCTTTGAAGGCGGAGGAAAGCTCTGCCCACGCGGAGGAACTTAACCCCGGGATCTCAAATTCCAAGAAAGTCTCCTGCCCCAAGCGGGCGGTGAGGTCCCGGGGCGACCCCTCGGCCATGATCTTCCCGTGGTCCAAGATGACCACCCAGTCGGAGAGAGCCTCGGCTTCCTCCATGTAGTGGGTGGTGAGGACGACCGTCTTCCCCTGGGCTTTGAGGTTTTCCACCACGGTCCAGATCTTGCGCCGGGCCTGGGGATCGAGGCCGGTGGTGGGCTCGTCCAAAAACAAAAGGTCGGGGTCGTTGATCAGGGCCACGGCCAGGGCCAGCCGTTGCCTCTGCCCTCCCGACAGGTGCCGAACTTGGGCTCCAGCCTTGTCCTCCAGCTCCACGTACTGGAGCACTTCCTTGACCGGCCGGGGTTTGGCAAAAAACGAAGAGAACAGTTCCAAAACCTCCCGCACCTTGAGGTAGGGCTCGAACCCCCCGTCCTGCAAAAG
>CAKZKH010000102.1 GCA_937122485.1 uncultured bacterium
GGATGCCACCTATAATGAACTTGCCCCTAGCAAGGGGCCAAAACGCGTACAAAGGAGGACAGGATGAGAAAAAAGGTTGCACTAGCAGGACTGATGGCGGCGGTTCTCGGGGGACTCACCTGGGCAAGCCCACTGGCCTTGTGCGACTACAAGGCGCCCACCACCAGCCTTGTCAGCCTTACGCTCTCTGGCTCCTATCGGTACTTCGACACCCCGGCGACACCTGGGGTCGAAGCCAGCTCCGGGCGGCTAGGGCTAACCTTCTCGAGCTTAGGCGACTCACCGGAAACGGGCTACGCCCTGAACCTGCTCGGGGACCTGGGCCTCAACGCGTTTGCCCTCTCCACCGTGGCCATTCAGGGGTCTGGCTTTTACCGGCTGTACCTGAAGGAGGGAGAGAACCTCTTTGGGTTTGGGGGTGTGGAGGGGGGACTGGCCACCGGTCAGCCCCAGCTCGGGCTCCGGGCGAGCGCAGGGGTGGGGTTCGGTCGGTTTCAGGATGTCACCCCCTTGGCCAAGGCCTTCCGTATCCAGGCCCTGCTTATTGAGCGCAAGGCCATCCCCCAAAGTCTGCCCGACGACACCCTCATGGCCGTGGCCAAGGAGATTGGCCGGCGGGCCGAGTACCCGGAGGTCAAGGACCTTGCCGCCGCCGTGGTGAAGCTCGTGGAAACGGGGGCCAAGGTCAAACTCGACCCCCGAACGGTCCTGGCCGTGGAAGACGCGATCCTCGCCGCGGGCAAGGACCGCTACTGCGGATGGGCCGCCCAGATCGGCCTGGGGTACGAGATCCTCGATCCGTACCTCGCGGCCCAGGATTTGGTGGTGAGCGGGTCCGTCGATGTGGCCTGGCCCCCGGAGATGAACTCTCAGCTCCTCCTCAGGGTTTCGTTCAGTGGGCCCCTGGACATCGTCAACGACCACACCGCCACAGCGAACCTTTCCTACGAGACCGTCTTGCCAGGAGGAATCCTGTTCCTCGGCCAGGCCGTGGCGGACTGGGTCAAGCGACCAGGCCAGGAAGGACGTCTCTCCATGTCCACCACCATGCAGTTCTCGTTCACCTTGGGGATGGCCAACGTGGGGGTTTCCCTCAGCTTGGCCAAACCCGCGGACCAGGTGGACTGGAGCTTGGACGTCTCTGTTTCCTTCTTGATGAAGGTCCTGTAGTGTAGGCGCAGAGCATCGGGGGGCCTGGGCTTGCCTAGCCCCCCGTTTTTCATTTGCAGGCTCCTCCTCCGGGCGGGCTGGCCATCAATTTGTCCACCCGAGCCAGGGCCAAGGCGTTGTACAACGGCCAGGCGGTGAACACAGCTTCCTGGGCAGCGAGCTCGGCCGCTCGACCGAGGAGCTGACAATACAGGGCGCGGTCACCGCGGGGCTTGGCGTACACCTCGGCGTAGTCCACGTAGTTCTGGATGAAGTTGGGGTCAAGCTCGATGGCCCGGGCAAACTCCCAGGCAGCAGCGTCCAAATCCCCGCCCAGGAAACCTGGGGTCTGGGCCAAGAAGTTGCCCAAGGCCCGGCGCGGCCCTCCGCCCCAGTAAGCTTCGTCCAGCTCCACGGCCCGGGTAAAGCAGGCGAGCACGTCTCGAGTCCCTCCGGCCAGGGCCTGAAACCAGTTGTAGCTCAGCCAACGGCCCAGGTTGTTTCCGTACCAGAATAGGGCTGCCGCGTGCGAAGCCTGAGACAACGCCGCCCGGTGGCCTTGCTCCTTCTCAATCCGTGCGAATTCCGGATCCAGGCGAAGGGCGGCCAGAGCGTAGTCCTTCCCTTTGCGGTACGCCTCCTCCTTTTCCTTGGGCACCGCCAGGTACGCTTCTGCAAGCTCGAAGTAGCCCCGAGAGAGACGCACCAAGACCTGATCCCGAACCTGGGTTTCCTCTGCGGGAATTACATCCAGGGCCCTTTCCCACAGTTCGAGGGCCTGGGTCAGCTGCGCCCGGTACGTGGCAAGCTCGAAAGGCACACCCCAGCGGTTGTACAGGGCATCGCCCGCGCTCACGAGATCCAGTCCTGCTTGCCCCCAGGCCAGCTGTCCCAGCACCGCACAGCACACAAGCGTCAAACTCCTTTTCATCGCGCCTCCTCATCAGGTTGTCTTGCCCCTCGATCTTACCCACCCCGGCTCCCCTCCCCGAGCTAGAATTTCTGTGCTTGGATGGAGTCCGCCATGAACATCCGCCGAGCCCAACCCCAGGATCTGAGGGCCGTGGTGCGCATCGAGCGCGCATCGTTTGCTGACCCTTGGCCTGCCAGCCTCCTTGCCTGGTACCTTCAGCGCCCGGACGGCCTCCACTTCGTGGCCGAGGAAGCGGAGGTCCTGGGCTTTCTTCTGGCCCTGAGGGAGGAGGGACCGCTTGCGGGGGTGCACGTCCACAACTTGGCTGTCCACCCCAGCCACCAGGGCCGCGGGGTGGGTACGGCCCTGCTTCAAGCTGCGATCGGGGAAGCGCGCAGCAGGGGGGCCTGCACAGTCCGCTTGGAGGTGCGGACGGGCAACGACAAGGCCCGCCGGTTCTACGAACAACGGGGATTTCGTGTGGTGCAGGTGCTCCCCCACTACTATGAGGACGGGGAAAACGCGTGGGCGATGGAACTCCCTTTGGTCAGGCCGGCCCCCCAGTGTTGCCAAGAGCCCGCAGACCCGGGACAATGACCCCCGCCTGCCCTTCCCGGCAGGACCGAAAGGAAGGAACAATGGTATCTGCCTTCATTCTAGCGGTGGTTGTGGGCGGCTTTACTGCCCTGGGCCAACCGACCGAAAGTGACCTCGGTCTGTGGGCCATGGTCCACTGGAGCACCTGGTCCCTCCGCGACCCGCAACAGGTGCTGGCCACGTTTGAACCCACAGGTGCCCAATGCTTCATGGGAACGAACACAGACGGTTTCTACAGCGGCGGGGATGTGGGCCCGGCCTGGGCGGCCTTCTTCCGGGACTTCCCGGTGGGCGATTTCGCGGGGAACGACTCCGTAAGAACCTTGCCCGAGGCCCGCACAGTGTTTGCCGACCTCAAGCTGAAGCTCATGGATGGACGGTCCTTGGACGTGTACTCGGCCCTGCGTTTCTCGGAAACGGGAAAGGTGGAAGCCGCGGACCTCATCGTGTACCAAGGGACCTCTGGGCCCGCTCCCGTGGTGGACGGCCGAATTGGTGCCCAAGAGTACCGGCGCTCGGTCAGGGACTCCGCAAGTGGGGTGGAGTTTTCCTGGCGCAACGGGCTGGTGGTGCTGGTGGGGGCTTTGCGTAGCCCGGGCACGGGCTGGGTCAGCGTGGGCTTCGACCCCGTACGGGCCATGCAAGGGGCCAACTACATCATTGCCGCCGTGTCCGGGGGCCAGCTTGTCATCGAGGACCACTTTGGCACGGGCGCCACGGCCCACCGCCCGGATGCCAAGGACCACATCTTCCTCGCCGCGGGCGCAATCACCGGCGGAACCACAGTGGTGGAGTTCATCATCCCCTTGGACAGCAAAGATCCCGAGGACAAACCCCTCAAACCCAAGACCACCTACACCGTCCTCTTGGCCTACAACCGCACGTCCACCTCATTTACTGTCCGGCACACGGCGCGGGGCTCGGTGCGGATCGAGCTCGAGGGATAGGCCATGGAAACCCTTCGGCGCATCGCCTTCTATCCCCTGGGTCCGTTCCCGTTTCTTTTCTACTTGGGGATCGTCTCCTACGTCCTGCTTTTGGGGACGGGGGCGTCGATGGCGGTGGCCAAACGGATTCGTCGCCGCAAGCCGGTCAAGCTCCACCACGTGCTGGCCTACCTCACCTTGGCTTTGGCCACCCTGCACGGGCTCTTGGCCATCGTGGGCTACATCTAGAAGCGAAGGCGGCCCGGTTGGGCCGCCCTTTGTTCTTTCCACATGACCTCAGGACGTGACATGGCCCATGGACAGCCCCCACGGGCGAACAAGGCAAGGACTGCGCTCTCGGTTCAGGACCGAGGGTGGGTAGGGATTACCGCCTCCCTTTGCCCCTCCCGCGTCGGAGAGGGGAATGGAAGGGCGGTTCTAGCCTGAGGGGAGGCTCTTGTCCCCACGGGTGTCTCAAGGTCCGCTTTAGCCCTTGTTGATCTCCATCTTCATCGCCACAAGCCCGGAAAGCAGCTTGGGATAAAAGTCCGTGGACTTCTGGGGCATGGTTTCCCCAAGGTCGGCGATGGCCAGCACCTCCTCGACCTGGGTCGGGTTGAGGAGGAACGCCGCCTGGCCCTGCCCTTTGTCCACGAGCTCCACCGCTTCTTCAGCGGTGTGGGCGTACTCCAAGTAGGTCTGCTTGGCCAAGGCCTCCTCGTCGATCCCCAGGTAGCGCTCGAGCAGGGCCTTGTGGAGGATGGCCACGTCGAGCTTTTTCCAGGCCAGCGGCTGCGGGCCGGGTACCAGGCGGTCCACGTCCCCCTCGGACTTGAGGACCAGGGCCCAGAACTTTCCACGACTGTACAAAGCAAACACGTGCTCCTTTTTCCAGCCCTCGGCCAACCGGACCTTGGCCT